>NZ_JABBYO010000008.1:300000-386075 GCF_012958305.1 Tautonia rosea
CGGGCAACTCCGCCAGCAGCCTCCGGTAGGGCGCGGAACGGACGACGCGGATGAGCGCCTGGATGCGGGGGTCGTCCTCCCAGCGCCGAGGGAAGCAGAGGTCGTAGCCCTCCACGCGGACCCCAAGGAACTGCAAGCCCGCCTCCTCGCCGGTCAGACGCAGGCAGACGCCCGCCTCGGCCCATCCGCAGCGGATCGCCTCGGCGACGCCCCGGTGGTCGTAGGCCAGCCGCCGGGGGGCGGGCCTGCCCGCCAGGACCTCGTCGAGGCACCGGCGGGCCCCCGAGCCGGTCTCGCGTCCGACCCAGGTCAGTTTCGATCCCAGGGTCGACCGCACCGATCGGGCGGCAACGCCGGGGGCCAACGCCACCCCCTCTTCCCATCGGGCGACCCGTAACAGGGTAACGTCATCGGACACGAGCTGACGGACCGCCTCGGCGTTGCCGCCGTCCTCCTCGGCGGCCGCCAGGTGCACCCCGGCGACGTGGACGAGGCCGGCCTGCAAGAGCGCGAGGGCCTTGCCGCTGGATCGGGGGAGCACCAGCAGGCGATCGCCGGTCGTCCGGGCATAGATGTCGGCCAGCAGGCCGACGGCGGGATCGCAGCAGGCCAGCACCAGGGTCCGCCTCGGGTCCTCGTCGTCCTCGGTCAGGTGGCCTCCCCGGGAGATGCCGTCGTGGGCGACGAACCCCATCGGCGAGGCCTCGACCGGGTAGAGCAAGGTCCGGCCCCCGACCTCCGCCCTCCAAAAGCGGCACGGATCGCGGCCGGGTGGCCAGGCCCATTCCGGCCCCCCCGGCGGCTCCGCGACGCCGAAGAGCTCCTCGACGGTGCAGCCGAGGGCATACGCCAGCGATAACGCCGCCGCGACCGACGGCACGAGCCGGCCCATCTCGACGGCGCTGACCGCCGTCCGGGAGATGCCGGCACGATCGGCCAGCTCCGCCTGCGACCAGCTCCGCAGCAGGCGTAATGACTTGACGCGGCCGCCCGGTTCGTGTCTCTTTGTCATGATCGTGTCAAGTTACGACAGTATCGTGTCAAATGCCAGCGGGACGCCGGAGGACCGCATCATGAGGGACGGCCGCATCCGACCGGGGTTCACGCTCATCGAGTTGCTCGTGGTCATTGCGATCATCGGCGTCTTGATCGCCTTGCTCTTGCCTGCCGTGCAGGCCGCCCGAGAGGCGGCCCGCCGCGCCCAGTGTACCAACAATCTGAAGCAACTCGGCCTGGCCTTGCACCAGTATCACGACGTTCACGGAGTCTTGCCGCCGGCCTCGCAGTCGCCGATCTATACCTTCAGCCCTCATGCCCGCGTTTTCCCGTACCTTGAGGCGAACGCCCTGTTCAACGCGATCAACTTCGACCTCGGGCTGCGCTTCAGCGCCAACTCGGGCGTTCGGCCCGAGAACACCACCGCCACGGCCACGCTCGTCTCTGTCTTCCTCTGCCCGAGCGACGGCGGCGGCTCGCTGGTCATCGATCCGCAGTACCGGCCGACGAATTACGTGGCCAACTCGGGCTCGGGCAGGGGAGACGCCGGCTCGTTCTTCCCGCCCCATGCCGACGGCGTCGTCCTTGCACAATTCGTCGTCCCCTTCGCGCAGATCCGCGACGGCCTGTCGCAGACGGCCCTGATGAGCGAGTCGATCATCGGCTCGGGATCGGTCTCCGCGGCCGGGCTGGGGGATCGCCAGGTCCAGTACATCCACCTCGGCACCGAGATGCCGCCGACGAACCTGCCGTCGCCCGACCGTTGCGGCTTTCCCTCCACCTTACCCTGGGCGGGAGACCGCAACGCCGCCTGGGCCCTCGGCCGGATGGACTCCACCCTGTACAACCATATGCTCATGCCGAACGACGATCGCCCGGACTGCATCCACACGCACCGCCGGGGCTGGAAGGCCTCTCGCAGCTTCCACCCGGGCGGCGTGAACCTCCTGTTCTGCGACGGCCATGTCCAGTTCGTCAAGGAGTCGGTCGGCCCCGCCGCCTGGACTGCCCTGGCTACCCGAAAGGGTGGCGAGGTCGTCTCGGCCGACGCTTACTGACCGACCCTCGGAGCACGGATCGAACGATGAACACACTTCCGACACTGATCGCCGCGCTGGCTCTCGTGATTCCCCCGGACGGCGACAGCGGCTTCTGGGTCCGGCATGTCGGGGACCGAAGGACCATGCTTGGCCAGGGCGACCTCTCCGCCCACATCCACCTGAGCGACCTCGCCAACGTCCCGCACCTGTACGCCCTGGGACCAGTCGTCGGGCTCAAGGGAGAGATCACCATCATCGACTCCGAGCCAACGATTGCCGTGTTGCGCAATGGGCAACCGGAGACGTCGTCGACCTTCAACCTTGGCGCCTGCTTCCTGGCCTTTGCCCAGGTCCCCGCCTGGCATCGAATCGAAACGACCACCCAACTCGACGGCTTTATATCTATCGCCGCTCAGGTCGAGGCCGTGGCGACCGAGCTGGGCCTGGACCTCGATGGTCCCCTACCATTTCTCATCGAGGGCAATTGCGATCAGCTAACCTATCATATCATGTTTAAGAACGGCGATCGTCCTCACAACGAACAGGAGCACCGCAAGGCGAAGCACGTCTTCGACGCGAGTGGCCAACGGGTACAGGTCGTCGGCTTCTTCGCCCGGCGAGGAGGCGAGACCTTCATGGGGCCCGGCCAGGTCGTCCACATGCACTTCCGGCTGCCCGACGGCTCCCAATCGGGCCACGTGGACGAAATTACCTTTCCGGACGGGGCGATCCTCTCGCTCCCAGCCGTTGTTTCGTCTCGAAGACGTTGAGGAAAACGGAAGGAAGAGGCCAAGGCTGAGCGCCCGCAACCAACTGCCTGCGGTCGTAAACGACGTGAAGCTCGGCGACGTGATAGCCGAGGTCCTCAGGAATGTCTCCGGCGTCTGAGGTCGTGGCCGCGATCACCCGAGGCTCGGCCGATCGCCTGGGCCTTCAGGTGGGAGACCACCTCAACGCGGTCATCACGTCGACCGAGGTCATGATCGACATGTCATGATCGGTCTGCCCAAGATCATCGGCGTCTCGGGAATTGGCGTCGCCAAGACCGGCGTCCGAGGGACTCGACCCCCAACCGGGTGCCATTGCCGGGGCGGTTGACGATAGAATGGAGGGCACAATTGCCGTCTCCGCGTTCCAGTAACCGCCATTCCCTCCGCTGTGCAGCCGTTGATGATGAGCCAATCACCGCTCCGCGATGCAATCACCCGCGGCCTTGAGCCCGGATCAAACCTCGCCGCGTCGATCCACGAGCTGGGGGATTACCCCCTGCGCACCGCCGACGATGCCCAGGCCCTGTGCGAGGCTCTCGACCGCCTTCCTCCTGAACCCGATCCGGACGACCAGACAACCCGGTCCCCCCTGCATGCCGTGCTCGGAATCTTGCAAGGGATCGAGACGCGAGAAGCCTACGAGGTCATCGCCGAGCGGGGGATCCCTCGGCTGGTGGCGATCGTGACCGCTCTGTTGCGATCCCCCGAGGCATCCACCCCCTCGCGGCGCGAGGTCATCGCCTTCGCCCTGAAGGTCCTCGGCCTCTATCGCGTGCCCGAGGCGATCGACCCGATTGCCGAGGCCGCCCGCCGTCCCGGCGTCGACGAGGCCTTCCTCTGGGAAGTCATCTTCCGGACCTTCGACGCGCAGCACCCCCTCCGGTTGACCCTTTGCGACCGCCTGCGCGAACCGCTTCCCTCCGGCTTCGCGGGGATCACCTATCTCGACTTCGCCAACACCCTGGCCCGCGAAGGGTTCATTGATGATCACCCGTTTGACTCACCCGAAGGAATCGATCGGCTGGTCGGCTTGCTGAGGAACTCCGACCCGGAATCCTTTTCCCAGGCTCAGAGCGCCGCGGCGGCCTTGCCGTTTCTCGACCCGAGCGCCAGGCAGCCCTTGATGGCCCTGGCGATGGACCACCCCTCGACCGGCGTGCAGATGGAAGGGGCCTGGGCCGCGGCGAAGCTCGGCAGCGAGGCGGGCATTCGCTTCCTCGGTCGGCTCTGCATGGACGTCAACCACAGCCTTCAGGCCCGGCTCTATTTACAGGAGCTGGACCGGCACGAGGCCGTTCCCCCCCGCGCCCACGAGCCGAACTTCGAGGCAATGGCCAAGATGGTCGACTGGCTCGGGCACCCGATGGAGTTCGGCCGTCCTCCCGACGAAATTTCCCTGTTCGACACGCGGGAACTGCTCTGGCCGCCGGCCAACGACATGAAACGGCTCTGGCTCTTTCACTACCGATACCACCCGACCGCACCCGATCAGCCCGCCACCGAAGGGGTCGGCCTCGTCGGCTCGATCACCTTCTCCCTGTTCGGGGAAACATCGCCGAGCATGACCCCGGAAAACATCTACGCGCTTCACTGTTGCTGGGAGCTTGCCGTCGAAGACGACCCGAGGGCCCCTTCGGCCCGTTCCATCGCCGCCGGCCGAGCCTTGCTCGGCTTCCCTGCGGACGAGTAACGCCCGCAACCCTCACCCCCACACCACCCGAGGCCGAGCCCGGCCTGAGCGTTCCCCATGACCCCCCCCGATCCGACCGAACCGATTTCCGATCGCGTAAGCCGATCCTCAACCGTCATCGCCGTCTTCACCGTGGCCATGATCGCAACGCATCTGGTCTTACGGTTCGGAATCAACACGAGTGCAACCGCTTGGGGGATTCCCGCCCAGCGCTGGCCCTTGCTGGCCGCCTTGCTCTTTGGCGGTGTCCCTCTGGTCTTGGAACTGCTCTCGAAGATGCTCCGCCGCGAGTTCGGCTCGGACTTGCTGGCGGGCATCTCGATCATCACGGCGGTCTTGCTCGGGGAATACCTCGCCGGAGCCCTGGTCGTCTTGATGCTCTCCGGCGGCGAGGCGATCGAGGCCTATGCCGTGCGCAGCGCCTCATCGGTCCTCGAAGCACTCGCAAGGCGAATGCCCTCAATTGCCCACCGCAAAGCCCCCGAGGGCGGCTCGGTGGCCGATGTGGCACTCGACGAGGTCGCCGTCGGCGACGAGCTGGTCGTCTTTCCGCACGAGATTTGCCCGGTCGACGGCGAAGTCATCACCGGTCACGGAACCATGGATGAATCGTTCCTGACCGGCGAACCGTACCTGATGTCGAAGGCCCCCGGTTCATCGGTGATCTCCGGGGCCATCAACGGCGAGTCGGCCCTGACCATCCGGGCCGATAAACTAGCCATTGATTCCCGATATGCGAAAATCATGGAGGTGATGCGCGCCTCCGAACAGCGCCGCCCCCGCATTCGACGGCTGGGCGACTCCCTTGGCGCGCTCTACACTCCCCTCGCCGTGGCCATCGCCCTGCTCGCCTGGCTCCTCAGCGGTGATGCGGTGCGGTTCCTGGCCGTCCTGGTCGTGGCCACGCCGTGCCCGCTCTTGATTGGCATTCCGGTCGGCATCATCGGCGCCATCTCGCTGTCGGCACGTCGCGGGATCATCATCAAAGACCCGGCCGTTTTGGAAGCCATTGATACCTGCCGCACCGCCATCTTCGACAAGACGGGAACCCTCACGTACGGCGCCCCCCGCTTGACGGCAATCGACGTCTCCCCGGTCATGGATCTGTCTGAGGACGCCATCCTCCACCTCGTCGCCAGTCTGGAACGCTATTCGAAGCACCCGCTCTCCGGCGCGATTTTGAACGAGGCCCGAGGCCGACTCCTTGACCTCTCCGACGCCTCGCAGGTCGAGGAGCGCCCCGGCCAGGGCTTGCTCGGATCGGTCGCGGGTCATTCCGTTCGGATTTGTAGACGTAAGCAATTGCTTGCGCTCGATCCCGAGGCCGAACCCCACCTTCCTCCCATGTCCGGGGGAATGGAGTGCGTGGCTGCGATCGACGACCGCTTCGCCGCCGTCTTCCGCTTTCGCGACGAGCCGAGGCGCGAGGGTGCCTCGTTCATCGAGCACCTGGGGCCGAAACACCAGTTTGACCGCGTCTTGATCGTCTCCGGCGACCGGGAGTCGGAGGTCCGCTACCTGGCCGACCGGGTCGGCATCGGCGAGGTTTTCGCCTCGCAAACCCCCGAGCAAAAAGTAGCAATCGTCCGGAACGAGACCTCACGAGCCCCCACCGTCTTTCTCGGCGACGGCATCAACGACGCCCCCGCCCTGGCCGAGGCGACCGTCGGCATCGCCTTCGGCCAGAACAGCGACATCACGGCCGAGGCCGCCGGCGCCGTCATCCTCGACACCTCCCTGTCCAAGGTTGACGAGTTCTTTCACATTAGCAAACGTCTGCGACGGATCATCCTCCAGAGTGCCGTCGGTGGCATGGCCCTGAGCCTCGTCGGCATGATCTTCGCTGCCTTCGGCTATCTCCCCCCCGTGGCCGGGGCGATCGTTCAGGAAGTCATCGACGTACTCGCCGTTGTGAATGCGTTGCGTGTGGCCTTTCCACCCGTCCATTTGACCGATTTCGATGCCGAACCCGGCGCTTCGGCGAGATGACGATCCTCAATACGCGATCGCTTCACTCCCAGACGAAGACCTATCAGCCCCTTGAGCCTGTTTATGGCTCGTCATGGACGGACACGGTTCCCGAATCCCATTCCCACATTGATAACGGCTCGATCCGTCCTTTCTTCATGCCATCCTTCGAGGGATTCTCATCCCAGATTGATGCCCGCTGTTCCGGACTCGGCGATGATCTGGTCCGCCGATTCGCCTGCGCCTGCTGCCGACGGATCTGGCACGTGATCGAGGATAATCGGGCTCATCGCGCCCTTGAGGTGGCTGAGCGGTTCGCCTCGGGACGTGCGAGAATCGAAGACCTCGACACCGCCCGCGCCGAGGTTGCCGACCTGCTCCAGGTCGCCTGGCACGCCGAGTGGGTGGCGGAGGCCGAGGCCAACTTCTCCTACAACCCTCGGTATTGCGAGATCCAGGCTCGCCTTTTTGCGACCCTGGCCGTCTGGTACACCCTCTCGCGGATCATGGCCGCCCCTGAACCGGACGACGTGTTCTTCCTGACCCCACGCCACAAGCAGAGCAGCTGGTTCTGGGCCGAGGCAACGGTCGAGGCGATCGAGCGGGCCGAGGCACTCCGCTGGTTCGACGAGCAACGCCCGGGCGATCCCGATGCCGTCAACGTCTCCAACACGACCGCCCGGATGCACCGGATCGAGGAGCGAAGTGTTCAGTGGACCATCCTGAACCGGATGATTGAGCATCGGTCGTCACGCGAGTGACGTTCAACGGATTCGATTCCCAGGTCGATCCGAGACCATCGTCCTCAACGGCCATTGCCGGAATCGTGTCCAGAATTTACGTGTTTTACGTCGCGATTTGTGCGTAACACGCGTAAGTCGTGCCTCTGCTCTTCGCCTTCCCGGGAACGCCAGGGTGGCGTATGATCCCGCCGCAAGGAGTTGGGTCTCGATCCGATGCGGCCCGAGATCGGCAAGGGAGGCCACTGTCATGGCACGATCACACCAGTTGGGCCGAGCCGACCGATGGGTCGGGCTGCTTGGGCTCCTGGCCGTGCTCGTACTGGGCATGGGGCTCGGCGATGCGCGCCGATTGACCTATCACGAGGCGATTGTCGCCCAGGGGGCTCGCGAGCTGCTTGCGTCCGACGCGGCGGTCGACTGGCTCGTGCCGACCCTCGGAGGTCTTCCCTGGCTGGAGAAGCCCCCCCTCGCTCACTGGCTGGTGGCTCTCTGCTCCTGGGTGGCGGGGGGTGTCACCGAAACCTCGAGCCGCGTTCCCTCCGCCCTGGCCGCCGCCTCCCTGGCCGGGCTGGTCGCCTGCTTCGCCGCCCGACGCTTTGGGAGAACCATCGGCCTCCTCGCCGGAAGCGTTCAGTTGACCACCTCCTGGTCCATTCAGCGCGGGCGGCTGGCCGATGCCGACATGCTCCTGGCTCTACTTGTCGCTGCCACCCTGATCGCCGCCGACCGCCTGCGGACCGCTTCCGACCCCCGATCCGCCCGATCCTGGCAATGGGCCTTCTTCGCCCTGCTGGGCGGCACCAGTCTGGTCAAGGGGATCGGCTTTGGCGCGGTCCTGGCGATGGCGTCACTGGGGGCCTTGCTTCTCTGGGACCGCGACCGCCGCGCCTTGCTCCGGCTCTGCTGGCCGACCGGCTGGTGCCTGGCCGCCTTGCTCGCGCTTGCCTGGCCCCTGGCGGTCGCAAGCCGATACCCCGACGCCGTCTCGCTCTGGCTCGGGCACGTCACCGATCGCCTCGCCGCCGAGCCTCGCCGGTTCGCCGGGCAACCGATCGGGGCGTTCTTGCTCACGCCAATTCTTCAGACCTTGCCGTGGACCCCCTTCGCTCTGGTCGGCGCCTGGCATTCGCTGCGCCGAGGTCGTCTTGAGCCCGGCGGCCCCGACCGCCTGCTCTGGGCCTGGGCCTTCATCCCCACGCTCCTGCTCTCGATGGCCTCGGTCCGCAACGGCCACTACCTCATCCACGCCCTGCCCCCCTGGTCCGTCTGGGCGGCGCTCGGACTTGTTCGCCTCGGTGATCGTCTCCAGACGCGCCGAGGCTGGTCGCCCGATCGCCTCCGACGCGCCTCCGTCGGCCTCTTCGGCACCATCGGCGTGGTCGTGGCGATCATTCACATGCTCATTCTACCCCAGGTCGATCACCGAGGGCGCGAGTGGTCCTGGTACGCCGAGGCTGCCCGCCAGGCTCCCCCTGATGAACCGCTCGTCTTGCTCTACGACTGGGACGGCCCCGACCCCTGGGATCGTCTGCCGTATCCCACCCCCTTCGGCCCGATTCCGTCCGATCTGGCCGTCCGCCTGTTTTATCTCGATCGCCCTGCTCAGTGGCTTTCCGGTCCCGATCGCCTCGCCGCGAACCCCCCCTGCTCCGGCCCCTTCACCTTCATCGCCCGAGACCGCGACCTGCCTTCGATCGATTCCCTCGGCCCGATCACCGAGCTGACCCGAGGCCCTTCCCACCGCTGGGACCGCACTTACGCCCTCTTTCACGTCTCCCCGACACCTTCCGACCGGCTCGCGGTCGGCGATCTATCCTCCCCCGGCGATCGCCAGCCTCATGCCGAGCCAAAATGATAAGCCAATGCGCGCTTGCTCATTCACTCAATCACTCTTGACAACAGCGAGGAGTATGTTGAGGAGTGAGCATCAGCGCTATTCCTGAGGCTTCAAGGCGAAGACACGGACGCTGGCAGCGTAGTCGTTCACATTGTACTGGCGCAGCAGTTCGGCCAGACGATCGTGAAAGGCCGCATCGTCCGGAGCCACCGAGGGCGCGGGTGAGCAGCATCCGGTCTCGGCGATCGGCAAGGCTCCCGCGGGAGCCGATGCCGGAGGGGGGCAGCAGGCGGCCTGATTCTCGACCTTGGCATACGCGTTCAGGTCGGCCCCGGTGTCCACCACCTCAACGGCCGAGAACCCGGCGTCAAGCAGCATCTGCCGATATTCAGGAATGAGCACCGCTCCGGCAATGCAGCCGACATAGGCCATCAGATCGTTCCCGAGCGCCTCCGGAAGCTCCTGCTTCAGGGCGATATCACTTACGGCCAGCCGACCACCGGGCTTCAACACGCGGACAATCTCGCGAAACACGGCGGACTTGTCCGGAGCGAGGTTGATCACGCAGTTGCTGATAACACAATCCACCGAAGCGTCAGGCAGAGGCAGGGCGTCGATCGAGGCCAGGTGGAACTCGGTGTTCGTCGCCCCGGCCTTTGCCGCGTTGCGTTCGGCCAACGCAATCATTTCGGGGGTCATGTCGATGCCGATCGCCTTGCCAGCCGGTCCCACTTTTTTCGCGGCGAGCAAGACATCGAGCCCCCCTCCCGAGCCGAGGTCCACCACCACCTCCCCCTCGCGCAGGTTGGCCGTCGCCGTCGGATTGCCGCACGAGAGGCCCATATTTGCCTCGCCCGGGATCGAGGCCAATTCCTCCGCCGAGTAGCCGAACGCCTCGGCCACCGCGCGTACCCCTTGCTGATCACTCGACAGGCCGAAACCCGCCACCGATCCATATTTGGCTTTCACCGCCTGGGTCACGGTTTCCGACATGATGTTTTCTCCCAATGAAAAGAATGCGGATGCATTTGAATGAGAGTTACCGAACGTTGGTCAAGGCGTGAAACATCCATCGGCCGAGGTCATCGCGGCGCTCCGCGTAGCGAGCCGATTCCTCGGGAGTTCCGTCCGCCTCTTTCGGGTCGGCGAAGGGAATCGACAGCCGGATCGAAGCCCCGGGCACCACCGGGCAACCGGCGTCCGCCTCGTCACACACCATCAGGGCCGCAAACCCCGATCGGGGATTCCTTGCATCATCATAACGTTTCGAAAACTCAATCGCCTCGGTTTCCGGGTTTCCGGCGACGGTCCCCCACCGCACTCGGTAGACCGGGTTCGACTCCATCGACTCTTCCCGATCGCGCTCGACTCCCGTCGGCTCGATCACCAGACCAATGGCACGCAAGGCCGCAATCGTCCGAGGGTTGAACGCGGTCGGGCTCGTCCCTCCGCTGGAGAATCGGACCTCAGAATACCCGACAAAACTTGCGATGATGTTTCCCATCGTTGATCCCAGCATGCTCCGCCGACTGTTCCCGGTGCAGACCACGATCACTGGCGAGGCCTTGCCCCTCTCCCGATTCCTCGCAATCCACGAGCCCAGCGCTTCGGCCATCTCCGGGTGAGCGATCCGCGCCTCCTCACCAGCAAGATGCTCGACATACGCAGCAACGGCCGGAATCAGCAACGGTCGGCGAGCGGACATTCCGGTCATGATCGGTCCCGGTGGTCAGGGTCGCGGGCGGTTGAGGCGTATTCGTCAAGCCGAATATAAAAACGCAAAAAAAGAGACTTATCTGCTGCAACATGCGATGAGCCGATCGAGCCTCCTTCGATCTTCGCGCAGCAGCTCAATCGGGCCAAGGCACGCGCCGAGACTCTCAATCAACGTGCGGTGCAGGCTCGATCGTGGCCTTGCCAGGCGGTAATGCACCCAGAGCCCTTCCTTGCGCCCCACGACCAGACCGAGCGTGCGAAGCGAGGCCAGGTGACGCGAAACCGTCGGTTGTGGCAAGCCGAGCGCCTCGTGCAGGTGGCAGACGCAGACCTCGCGATCGCCGACGAGTAGGTTCAAGAGCCGCAGTCGCACCGGATCGGCAAACGCCTTGAACAGCGCCGTCGATTCGGCCAGGGTCGGCGAGGCGTCGGTGATCGTGGGGTTCATCGGTCGGCCGCGTTCCGGAACTCCGAGATGTACTCAATTCACATTCCCGAATGTACGCCGACCCTTCATTCAAGGTCAAGGGGAATCGGCCACGGTCGACATTGACCGAGACGATTCCCCTTGCATGACCCCATCGTCGGGGGGCATGGCCGATGCCGTCGGACCGATCCGAGGATCAGGCCGACGCCGTCGGGGTCTTGCTGGCGAGCCGGGCGGTCTGAAAGCCCCGGACAACGGCGGCGATCCGGACGGCGTCGTGCACCTTGTCCTCGCCGGCGCCTTCCTTGATCAAGGCTTCTTCATGTGCCTTAATGCACGCTTCACAACCTGCCAGGGCCGCACAGGCCAGCGAGGCCAGTTCGAACGTGGTCTTGTCGGTCGCCGGCCGAGCCATCCGGCTCATCCGGAGGCCGGCAGGCCGATGCTGGTAAGCGTCCTTTCCCACCATGTGGCGGAAGCGGTAATACGTCGTGTTCATCGCCATGATCGCCGCGGCCGCCTTCGCATCAGCAATCGCGGCGTCGTCGAGCGCCTCACGGCCGTCGTCAGCGATCGCCTCTGCCAGTTCCGAATCATTCAGGAACAACGCCGAGGTCAACGCCACCGTGTACCGCTGCTTCGCATCAAGACTTCCACCGCCGAGCACCGAGCCAAGATTCAGGCGCAGATCTTTGGTGTCATCACCGAGCGATTCTTTGATCGGATCAAGCAGCGACATGGTCAAAAGCCTCCCGAGAAACGTCTGCCACCCGAACACCACGGTGCGAGCCGTGCCGTGCGGGCGCGAACCGCAGGCATCATTCTGTCCGCCAGACTCACGTGTTGAGCCTCCAGCCCCCCACCCCCACCCGACCTTCGGCCACCCGCTCCCACGAGTCAGGAGACAGAACGAACGGGCTTGTCGCTCGCTCGCGCGGGTTGAGTTCTTGCTCACTCGCCCCGCAATCGGGGCGAGGGGTCTTCGTCCGGATCGCCAGGCCTGGCGATGACGTCACGGCCCCCTCACTCAGTATTCGGCCACCCGTTCTCCTCACAAGCGAGCGAGGGAACAGGTGCTGAGTGAAGAGGCGTTCATTCGCGAATCAGACCTTGATCGTCTCTTCACCCTTCTTCCAGTTGCACGGGCAAAGCTCGCCCGACTGCAAGGCGTCGAGCACCCGGACGATCTCGTCGACGTTCCGGCCCACCGACAGGCCATTCGCCGTGGCGAACTGGATCGTCCCCTCAGGGTCGACAATAAACGTCGCTCGCAGGCAAACCCCTTCCTCGGGGTGCAAAATCCCCAGGTCGGCGGCCAGCTTCTGGGCGCCAATCAGCGGGTACTTTAGCCCCTTCAGGTCCTCGTGCGACTGGCACCAGGCCAGGTGGCTAAACTCGTTATCCGTGCTGCCGCCCACAACCATCGCGTCGCGATCCTTGAACTCGCCGAGCCGCTTGTTGAACTCGGCAATCTCGGTCGGGCATACAAACGTGAAGTCTTTCGGATAAAAGAAATAGACGATCCACTGATCCCGGAATGAGTTGTTGTCAAAGGTCGTCAGGCTGTCCTTCGCAGCCCCCACGCAGCCGTGGGCTTGAAACTTCGGGAAGCTCTGTCCAACGGTCAGCACGGCACCCTTCCTCCGCATCGCATGTGGCAAAACACGATCGGCCGGTCCCCCCGGCCCGACGCCTGTTCGCGGCGCGTCCTTCTTGCTCAAGTTATAGGAGATCCAGTTCGATAAGTCGAATGGATTTTCCCGATCGGTTTGATAAACTTTGCTTATGGATATCGTCCAGCTTCGCTCGTTCCTGAAAATCGCCGACCTGGGCAGCTTTACGAAGGCGGCCGAGGAGCTGGGGGTCTCTCAGCCGGCGCTCAGCCAGCAGATGGCCCGGCTTGAGGCCGAGCTGGGCCGGCCGGTCCTGGAGCGTGCCGGACGGACGGTCCGCCTGACCGAGGCCGGCCTCCTCCTCCTACCCCGGGCCGAGCGCATCCTCGCCCTGGCCGATGACACCCGCCGCGAGCTGCTCGACGACGGCCGGGCCGGCCGGGTGGTCGTGGCGGCGATCCCGACGATCGCCCCGTTCCTGCTCCCCCCCGTGCTCCGCGAGTACCGCCGGGAGCATCCGGGGGCCTCAGTCCAGGTCGATGAGGAAGTCACCGAGACCCTCCTCCGGCGCTGCCAGCGCGGCGAGATCGACGTCGGCGTCTTCGCCCTCCCGGCCGAGGCCCCGCCTTCGCTCGAGGTCGAGCCCCTGTTCGAGGAGGAGCTGGTCCTCGCCCTTCCGGCCGACCACCCGCTTGCCCGGCTCGACGCCGTGCCGCTCGACGCCGTCCGGGGCGAGCCGTTCGTCCTGCTCGGCGAGGGGCATTGCCTCTCCGACCACATCCGCAGCTTCTGCCAGCAACGCGCCGTCCAGCCGATCAGCACCGGCAAGACCGGCCAGCTTGCGACCGTCCAGGAGCTCGTCGCCCTCGGCCACGGCGTCTCGTTCGTCCCCGAGATGGCTCGCCGTGTCGATGCCAGCCCCCACCGCTCCTACCGCTCCATGCTCGGCGACCGCCCCCGCCGCACCATTGCCGCCTGCTGGAACCCCGACCGCTACCAGACCCGCCTCGCCCGCGCCTTCCTGGAACTCCTCCTCGCCTACCGTCCTGGCTGATCCCTTCAAGAAATGATTGATTCTCGTAGGGTGTGTCGAGCCCTCGATGACGCACCTCCCCTAATTGGGTGTGTCATCGCGACACACCCTACGAGACTTTATCTGTGGAATCCATCGACTTTGCGGACTTCGGACTAGGAAAACGTAGAATGTCCCCAATAGCTCTGTGTCCCCAATAGCTCTGTCCCCAATAGCTCGTGGCTGGTGTCGTGTCGACCCCCGTGGGCCGACGCGGGGCCGTTGCCTCACCCGACTGGGGTCAGGATGAGCCCAGCCCCCCCGCCGTGCTTGACGCGTTTGGGTGTTCCCACGCCCGATCGCCCTTCGTTGTTAGGTGGCACTGATGACTTCACCCAGTGCAAGCTGATCGCAGGTGGTTCCAGGCGTTGCGTGATCCCAGGCGACGGTTGTGTGTGTCGAGGTGGAACGTGTCGCGAAGCGTGGTTCCGCCGACGAAGAAGCTGGGGTCGTTGTTTGGATTGATGATATCGTACACTGGTGAAGTCGCCAGTGCCACCCGGCGGCCACTCCTCCAAGACACGGGCACTGATACCATTGAGGTAAGAGCAATCAAGGGGTCCGGTCAGAACAAGCAGACCCTGAAGACATTGACGAAATCCATTACGGTCCAGTAGCCATTCGTATCCTGGCGAACAATCCGCCGGGTGCCCCGGGTTCCGCGCAGCGAACCCCGGGCGGAGCCGCATGGGCCAGCCATCCCCTGACCCGGGGTCCGCTGCGCGGAACCCGGGGCACCCGGGGCACGCCGCGCTTTGCCCCGGCCACCCAGTCGACGAGAGGACTTCTCCTAGGGTTTTTCCTCGGGTTCCGGCTCCTTGGGCTCGACGATCGGCCCCGGGGGGCGGGCATCAACGACGACCCGCTCGGCCGTCTCGCCGGGCTCGACGGCGACGATCACGGCCCCCTGCCAGGGCTCGGCCGGTTTCTGCCAGAGTGTCGGGTCGGGGTTCTCCCGGTCGAGGCTCGGGACATGAGGATCCTTCGACCCGTCGTGCCCGGCCTTCAGGCCGTAGCGGCCGGGAGGCAGGCGGTCGAACCGGAACGCGCCATCGGGGCTCGCCAGGGTCTCGCGCCGAACCACACCGTCGTCGAAGAGGACCACCCAGATCTGCCCGGCCATCGCCTCGGGAACGTGCTCGACCATCCCTTCGATCGACCCATGCTCAAGCACGGGGATCTCGACCTCGACCTCCCGATCGTCCCGGCCGATGTCCAGTGGCCCGACCACCGCCGAGGCGCCGTCGGTCCCGTCATAGACCAGGAACCAGGAGCCCCACCGCGTGTCGATCGCCAGGTCGTCGATGGCGAACGAGCCGTCGGCCTCGACGCGGCTCCAGGCCCATTCGTACCCGTTCATCGGCACGGTCCGCCCGCGGCGGATCGCCGCGTTGACCCGGTTCATCTCCTTCCGACGCGTCTGCCAGGCCCCGACCCGGCCCCCCTCGGCGATCGGCTCGCCGTCCCGGGTGACGACGCCCGCGATCCGGGTCGTCTGCCGCTTCGCCGCCTCGCTCTCGGCGCGGGTCAGCTCGATGACGATGTCGGAAAGACTCTGGTTGGCGTCGACTTCGCCCAGGAAAATCTCCCCGTCCAGGTAACCTTCGGCCGTGACGCCGATGTGGTACTCGTCCGCCTTGCCTTCGTAGGTGATGCCGAACCGCCCGGGTTCGGACTGCGAGAACTCGCTCAGTCACCCATAAAGGGAGTACGTCCCGTCCGGGTGCCGCTCGACCGTGCAGAGCGTCGCCGTGCTGATCTCGACCGGCTCTCCCGACTCGGCGTCGACGACATTCCCCTCGATCAGGAAGGCCCGCGTCACGACGATCCGCAGATCCTCGCGCGCCGGGCCGAGTGTGATCGGCTCGGGGGCGAAGAAGTCATTCGCATCGAGCCGCAGCTCCTTCGCGTTTTCCCCCACGCCGTGGACGACGAACCGGCCGTCCTCGCCCGAGAAGGCCGGATTCTCATAATCGTAATCGACCATGATCCGGACATCCGGAGCAGGCTCCCCCTCGTGATCGACCACGACCCCTCGGATCGGGACCTCGTCGGCCATCGCCACGTCGCCGAGATCGGCCTCGGGGGTTCCCGGCTGGGACCATTCCCCGCAAAAGGTACGGGCCTTTCCCGGGGCGGTCAGGGCAAACTGGGCCTGGCCAGCGGGCAAGGGCGGGGTGACGAACCGCCCGTCGTCATCGGAAACGAGCGTCCAAACGGTCTGATGCGACGAGACCGTGTGGCCGAGCATGAAGCGATACAGCTCGAGGTCAATCGTCGCCCCGGCGATTGGACGCCCCTCGGCGTCGACAGCCCGGCCGGTCATCGTTGTGCCGGGCAGGAGCGGGAGCGGATCGAGTTCGCGATCGGCCCCGACGAAGACAAGCACCCCTTCGCGGTGCTCCCGGGCCAGGCCGGGGCCCTCCGCCCAGACTTCGATCGCCCGGCCCTCCTCGATCGGCCCAAGGCGGAAGCGGCCCTCCTCGTCGGCGGTCGCCTCGCCGACCCCTTCCCGCTCCCGGATCGCCCAGACCCTCGCCCCGCCCACCGGGCCGCCCAGATGGTCAACCACCCGGCCCGAGATCGTCCCACCCGCCGAGACCTCCTCGTCCCCATCACCCCCCCCAAACAGGGCGGCGACGAGCAAAAACAGACCCAGATGTCCCGACATGCCGATTTCTCCTCCCTCTTGTGGGAACAAGGGACTTGCGATCCCCCAACCTCACGGACCATCATCGACAACTGTCAGACCATCCGTCAAGGACCCGCTGCAACGCGCGGAGGCCGATTATGCGCCGTCGCTCTCGTCACCCGTAGGGTGCGGTCGAGTCTTCGATGACCCACCCCTCCCCTCGACTCGACTGCACCAGGACGGACGCGAAAAAAAAGGGACACGAGGAGAAGGGAGCAACGAGCGGAACCCCTTTCTCCTGCAATTTGGCCAGAGCGTCAGCGCGAGCCCGGCATCTCGGCGATAGTCCTCGAGTCGTTTGAGAACCAGGCGCGGACGAGTCTGTCCGAGGGATTCGTCTGGAAAGGCCCCGTTTCGGGATCGGTCGCGAACACGAGCTGGATCATGGCTTTCGATCGGCGGATGGTCACCGGCCCCACCGGGCCACCTCCGATGGAAGCACGGATGACGACCGGTCGCGGCGACCGGACGTAATAGGTTTCGCGAATGCGATGCGCGCCCGCGCTGCCCAGGTGAAACCTGGCATCGGTTCCCCCCCGGAGCCACGACGTCTCCAGGCCCAGGATCTCCCGGGTCTGCTCCCGGGTCATCCCGGGTCGGAGCCGCTCGATGCGCTTCGGGATGCCATCGACGACGAATCGGGGGGGCAGGCCGTCCCGGAACTCTCTCGCGACGAAAAGGGCGACGGCGACAACCGCCACAAGACAGATCATCCCCCGGACGGTGAGCCGAACGCGGGGCAGTCGCATCGCCGGGCCTCCGTGAGATCGGCACAACCTCGTGGTTGAGCACTCAGTCGCCCCGATCCGGGATCGATCCGGGATCCCAGAGAGGAACCCAGATCGACCCGATCGGAACACGAGGACGACGCCTACCCTCAGTCGGCCGCGTCTCCCGAGGGATCACGCGGGGCATAGCGGGCGCGGTCGGCGTCGGTGGCGGGAACGAACTCATAAATGCCGATGCACATCTCGTCGTTCGTCTGGTCGCCCCAACGGACGAGGACCGGGGGGTGGCTCGGGTTGTTCGGGTTCTCGGCCGAGTTGTCGAAGTGGGCGACCATCTCGAACCAGGTCCCCTCGGGCAGGAAGACGGGCTCGGCCAGGGCGTAGGTCCCCTGCCAGTTGAAGTCCCAGCGGTCGATCCGAATGATCGGCACGCGGGTCTCATCGGGCAAGACGGCGGTCATGGTGAAGTCCTTGCCCAGCCAGTGCATGTGCGGCATGACGGCCGTCAAGAGGATGTCTCGGCCGAGCGGACGGCCCATCACGCCTCCCTGGCGCGTCGATCCTTTCACCTGATAGTTCGCCTCGCCGGGGGGGATCGAGATCACCTCGCGCATGAACTCGTTCAATCCCGGCCGCCCCCCTTTCTCCTGCATCGCCGCGCGGGCCTTCATCACCTGAAACATCGAGACGTCCGGAAAGACGAACCCGGTGCGCACCTCCCGGCCGAGCGGTTCGTCGGAGAGATAAAGGCCGATCGCCGTCGCGTCCTCCTCCACCTTGCCGCTCTTGTGGTAGTGGACCTGGATCAACACGTCGGCCCCCTTCGGCAAGAGGTAGCCGGAATCCTCGGGCGCCTCGCGAGGTGTGCTGCCCGGCACCCAGATCGGCAGGAACGACCGGATCGGCACCCCGTCGCCAAACCCGCCGACGGCCGAGTAGCCGGGCGTCTCGTCCTGCGCATCCAGCTCCCGGGCACGGCCCGAGGCGTCGGTCGCGGCGATCACGTGGTGGACGACCGTCCGGTTGCCCGGCTTGAAGTCGACCGCCCGGATCCACCGGTCCTCGGCCAGGTCCGTCGGCAACACGAAGACGCGGAACTCATCCTCCCCTTCAGCCCCGAGCGTGTACGGCTCGGCCATCGTCAGGATCAGGTCCGGCTCTCCCATCGGCCAGTCGCCGGCAAACGTGCGTGGCTCGGGGGCGTCGGCCGGGTTCCCTTCGGGGGTGTCGGCGTCGAGCCAGCGCTGAAGGGTCTCAATCTCGTCGTCCGAAAGGATCCGCTCCTCCCGAAACGGCCCGCCGAACTCCTTCGAGGCCGGCCACGGGGGCATCCGACGCTCCTCGACCACCAGCAACAGGTCCGACGCCCGACGCCTCGCGTGGTCGTACTCCAGCAGCGAGAACGGTGCGACCTGACCCGGCCGGTGGCAGTCCTGACAGTGGCGCTGAAGGATCGGCGCGACGTCTCGATGATAGGTCGGGGCCTCCGAAGGCTCCTCACCCGCGGCCGTTCCTCGATCTCCCAGACCGGCGGCCAGCAGCGCAGCGGCCAGGATTCCCACGATCGCAAACCGAGTCATCCTTGCAATCCTCCTGAAGACACCACCGAAGCCACGCAACCACTCGAACACCAGAAGGATCGGGCGCACCGAGACCCGTTAAGCCTCGCGGCCGATCGTCAGACATACTCCATCCTGCCCATCCAGGTTTCATCGGCAAGGGGCGAATCCTCCCGTTTTTTTGGCGAATCGATCGAAAAACGGATCGAGCCCGCCGCCTCGGCTGGTCAAGCCTGAGCGAATCCAGTACGATCCGCCTCGATTCCGGGCCAATGCTGCCCGATGGCCGGACCGCGCCCTGTTTCTGGACGATGCTCCGGCCGAACCCGAACGACCCGATCCCGGAGGGACGCGGAATGCGACGGATCGCTCCCCTGATCGTCGGCCTCCTCGCCGCAGTCGGCCCGATGGCCGAGGCCAAGGGCCAGGCGACCCCCTCAACTCCAGGCCAGGCCCCCCGCCCCCAGGCCGGCGCCGGTGTCGGTGCTGGAGCAAGGACGACTCCCCCTGCCCCGGCCATCCCCGGCCCATCCCGCGACGCAACGTACGACCCATCCGTGCAACGCGCCTCAGCCCCGGCTTCGGCCCCGGCTCAGGATTCCGCCCCCGATCAAGCGCCGAGCGATCCCGAACTCGACGCTGTGCTCGGCCGTTGGGAACAGACCAGCGGCAAGATCGAAACCCTCTACGCCACCTTCGAGCAGGTCGACGAGATGACCATCGTCGGCGACCGCAAGGTCTACAAGGGGGCCGCCTACCTCCGCCGGCCGAACCTCGTCGTCCTGCAACTGGAGAAGCAGACCGGCGACGAGGGCGACGAGAAATTCGTCTTCGACCGCCGCATCCTCGCCAACGGCGGCGAGGTCGTCGAGTTCGACGGCGCGCTCCGCCAGATCACCATCTTCCCCCTGCCCAAGGACGCCCAGCAGCGTGCCCTGGAAGAAGGCCCCCTGCCCTTCCTCTTTCGCATGAACATCGAGGACTTCAAGCGCCGCTACCGCGCCAACCTCATGCCGCCGAACCAGGAAGGCACCCACCGCATCGCCATCTACCCGAAGATCGCCGCCGACCGCGACGCCTTCTCCGTCGCCGTCCTAATCCTCGACGCCAAGACCCTCCAGCCGAAGAGCATCCACACCCTCGCCCCCAACGGCAAGGACAAGCAGAACTACTACATCAAGGAACTTAAGGCCAACGTCGCCATCAAGCCCGAGCTGTTCGTCTGGGACTCCGCCAAGGCCCAGCAGGCCCAGAAAGACGGCTGGCGGATCGTCCGCAACCCCGACCAGCCCGGCGTCCAGCCCCCTCCCAGCGAGATCGGCCGCCAGGACGCCCTCGAACCCATCCCCCGCTAAGCCGCCCCCTTCCGTCCCCCTCTCCCCGCCCGCGGGGGGAGGGCCGGGGTGAGGGGTCCCCGCGCTCAAGGCCCAGCCCTGTGCCCCGTCCGAGCCCCCCTCATCCGGCTGGGGTGGCCGGGGTCGTGACGACCCCGGACGGACCGATCCGATGCCCCCTCTCCAAGGCCCCTGGTTGCAAGCCCGACTCCACCGGGTATCATCCACCGGTTTCTTGAGCTCAGGACAGGTGGCGGAGGGCCTTTTGTACCGATGATCATCGCCATCGAGAGCCGCCGCAAGAAGCTCGCAACCGTCGAGGCGCAATGGCCCGAGGCCGTCATCATCGACGTGACCTCCAAGGGACTCGAGCCCTGGGTCCGGTTCAGCCCCTTCTACCCGCATGGCGGCATCCCAATCCCGAATTCCGGGTCAGAGACGGCACAGTCGGTCGAGGGCTTGTGGCAAGGGTTGAAGGTCTTCGAGCGAGAGGACATCGACCCCGGCAAGTGGGCCATCACCCGCATGTCGGGAATCAAGCGCGGGGGTGCCAGGCGAGGAGCGGTCCTCGGCCACCGCTTCGGCATCGAAGGCAGCACGCTCCTCGACTACCACGACGCTCGCCTGCGCATCTATCTCCCGGCCTACCGATGGGTTCTGGAGCACCGCCTGGCGGCCGAGGTCGAGCAGTTGAAACAACTCGCCGCCGATCGCCCCCTGGTGCTCCTCGACTACGAAACCAACACCGAGGTCGACGACCTCTCTCGCCCCCTCTCCCATGCGGCCTTGATCAAGGACCATCTCCACGGGTGCTGGCCCACCCCTCGGGCTGCGGAACCCTGATCCCCGGTACTCCAGAGCCGACCAATCCCGATCACCCCACCTCCCGCACCGCCCCCTCGCGCCTCAGGTCGGCCCGGCCCATCAGCGACCCGTCGGCCCCGGCCATCACCAGCTTCACGCCTCCGAAATACATGTCCGGGTGATCATACGCGCGCACCTCGAAGAACGGTTCCAGCAACGACGTGTCGAACCCCGGCTCGCTCCGGGCGATCGGCCGCCCACCCTCGGCCGCCGGCTCGACGTGCAACCGAGGAGCCGCCACCGCGTCCCCCGGGTCCAGCCCTTCAAACGCCAGCCATGCCCATGTCTGCGCAAGCGCCGTCGTGATCCGCGAGGCCCCCGGCGTCCCGAACGCCAGCCGCCTTCCGTCGTCGGCCAGGGCCACCGTCGGCGCCATGTTCGAGACGATCCGAGACCCCGGAGGCAATGCCAGAAATCCCCCCGGATTCAGCTCCGGCTCTCCCAACGCGTTATTACAGGTGATCCCCGTCCCCGGAATGTTGATTCCCGCGTCGTAGCCGTTGCTCATCGCAATCGAGACGAGGCTGCCGTCCCCCGTCGCCACGCTCAGCTGCGTCGTGCCGGGGCTGGAAAGCCTCGGCAGCCACGGCAACAACCCCGTCTCCTCCAGCAGCGACCGCGCCATCGCCTCATCGAAATCTCCCGACTCCATTACATCCGCGCGCAACTCCAGCAATGTCCGCTGCGCCCGGGCGATCACCAACGCCCGCTCGCCGTGTGTCGTCTCGCCCGGCCAGGCCCGATCAAGCCAGCCGATCAAGACCCCCAGCGCCGCCCCCCCAATACTCGGCGGCGGGTTCAACTCCAGGGTCCAGCCCCGCGACCGCAGCCTCAACGGCCGCCTCACCTCCGCCCGGTACGATTCCAGGTCCTTCCGCGAGATCAGGCCCCCGTGATCCCGCATCTCCTTCACGATCGCCTCGGCAATCTCCCCCTCGTAAACCGCCCTCGCCCCGTCTCGGGCGATCGCCTCCATCGTCCCTTCCATCCCCGGCAATCGGAACGGACTCCCCGGCGCCGCCGGATTCCGACCGTCCGGAAAATAGGTCCACAGGCAATCGTCTTGTCTCACATACGACCCCGGCCCGACCCTCGCCAGGTAGTCGCTCATCGTCTTGCTCGCCGGCCATCCCGACCGTGCCAGCTCGATGCTCGGCGCCACCAGATCCGCCCACGGCAACCTCCCGTGCCGCTTCCAGAGCGTCTCCAGCATCGCCGGCACGCCCGGCACCGCCACCGTCCCCCGGCCGATCTTGATCGCAATCCCGCTCCCGTACGGCAGCAGGTAATCGACCACGTCCAGCCCCTCGCCCGACCTGCTCATCGTCGGATCGAGCCCCGGCACCGTGTGCGCCCCGTCGATCAGCTCCGCGTCCTTCCCCTCCATCGCCACCATCGCGAACCCCGAGCCGCTGAGCGAACACATCAACGCCTCGGTCATCGTCGCCACCAACGCCGCCCCCACGGCAATATCGGCGGCATTCCCCCCCTCCTCGGCAATCCTCGCCCCCGCCTCCGCCGTCGTGGGAGAATCCGAGGCAATCACGGCTCGTGTCGGTCCAGGCATGAATCCAGGCTCGGGCCCTATTGTCAGCACACCATCGGCCGGCCCCCTCCCGTCCGGGCCGACCCGCCCTTGCCCTTCATTCTATCCCAATCGCCACTCCCCGACCGCCCGCACATCGTGTTTGGCGTTCTAATTGCGCCGGGTCGCTCCGTTGGCTCTCCAACTCGGGCGGTGCAGTTGCAAGAAACCTCCTCGTGACCTCTCGTCGCTTCTCGACCTCAGTTGGCAGGCAATTGAGACCACCCCCGGAGGATGCTCAGCTCTCATTGCCGATGAACGGGTCATCGCACCTGAGGCAACGGCGGAAGTCGAGCGTCATCCCGTCGTAGATCCGGCGAGGTTGATCGGGGCAGATTGGTTATGATAGCTCTTGATCCTTCCCAGAGCGTCCTGACTTGCGGAGCAACCTACCCATGGCGACGAAGATGCAAGAGCTGGGCATCGACCGCCTCAGCGCGGATGAGCGACTGGACCTCATGCTTGAACTCTGGGACAGCCTCGCCTCCGAGCCTGGCCGGACGCATCTGACGCCCGCCCAGCAACGCGAACTGCAACGCCGCCTCGCCGATCACGACGCCAACCCCGACGATGTCATCTCCTGGGAAGAGATCAAGGCCCAGGCCCTGGCGCGGTTCTCTGCCCGATGAACCGCCCCGTCCTTTTCCGCCGCCCCGCTCGCATTGAGTTCGACGAGGCCGCCCACTGGTACGACGCCCGTCGCCCCGGCCTGGGAGCGCGATTCACGGCCGCCGTCCAGGACGTGCTCGATTCCGCCTCTGAAAATCCGGACCGACATCCCCGCGTCTTCGACGAGGTGCACGAGGCCCTCGTTCATGGATTCCCTTACTGCGTCTATTACCGCAACGAGGCCGATTTGGTCCTCGTGCTCGCAGTCTTCCACACCGCCCGCGATCCTTTCGTCTGGCAATCCCGCCTGTGAGCCTCATCGGGGCCGCGGTGCAGACCTTCGCATTGAACCCTGGCCGGAGGTTCGCACCGCGGCCCCGACGAATCTTGGTGGGGTGTCGCTGAGTCGAACCGTGATTTATTCAGGAGGAGGCGTTGGGATTGAACGCACAAGGCGTTGGCTCACGCCCTGCCCATTCCTCCGGGGCCGCACCTCGGTAGCCCCTCGATCACCTCGCGCCCCAGGCTCGGCACCTCAGGCGGTCTCCGACGCACCCGACGTGCCTGCCCACGACCCCTTGGGCCTGCTCCCAGCCCCAAATCCCCGCGCATGGCCGCGCCGACGTGGCCATGCCACCCGGCACTCCCAAGACCCGTCCTCCCCGCAATAATGCCGTCTCAGTCGTCCGAGCCCGCCCAGCGTTCCATCTGCTCTCGGATCCGGCGCTGCTCGGCGGTTTCCGGTGGTTCCACCGCCGCGGAGCCCGAGCCCGAATCCGATTCCGGTCGAGGCGATCGGCTTCGCCGTTTCGGCGGGTCCTCGACCAGGCCATACGCCCCGGCCGGTTCGACGAAGAAGGGGAGCTTGCACTTCGGGCAGGTCATCGTCGAGCCCATCTCGGCCTCGTCCACCTGCAACGCCGCGCCGCACTCTGAGCATTCCACATCCACGATGGCCATGAGCAGCCCCTCTCGATCGTTCGTATCCCGAGACGGTGCGTCCCCCCGTCCGATCCAGAAGGCACCACGCCTCGGAACACCTCGGGCGATCGGCAGGCCGCCGTCCTCCCCCTGACGATCTGCGACAACCCCCCCCCTGTCAACAGGTCAGATTCCGATTTATCAAAGGAATCACCGCGACCGCTTCCGCCCCTGGTCTCCCACGCGCTCACCGGCCGCCGCTCCCCTTCGGCCGGGTGGCACTCGACTCCGGACACCGTTGAGGGCGCCGATCACGTTCCTGCCAGTCTCATGGCTCCGAGTGTCCCACAGAAACCCCCCGGATCACTCGATCGTTCTAAAAAAAACGCAATTAAGCCTCCCTCGATTCCTGATGTTATCCAATGAGTCGCGCGGTCCTCGTCCTGATGACTCCGACCCCGGGAACCGCTCGCCCGATCAATCTGAATGGCGCACCCGTGTCTCTCTCCCTCATCCTCATCAAGAAAGCAATCACCCATGTCCCGCACCACCGTGAAGCAAACCATCGCCAACCGCTTGAACGCCCTCCTGTCCACCGGCCCGAAGACGATCGAGGGCAAGGCCCGATCGAGCCAGAACGCCCGAACCCACGGCCTCTCGAAACTCGGCACCCGACTCTCCGCCGACATGGCCGAGGCGATTGAAACGCGCAAGGCCCAGTGGCGCAACGATTACCGGCCCGAAGGGGCGGCGCAGGAATGGTTCTTCGAGCGCCTCGTGGCCGAATCCGTCCGCCTCGATTGCTGCGACGCCCGCATCGTCGCCGCCCGCGCCGAGCACGCCGCCCGCGCCTCCGAAAGCTGGGACGACGACCGCGCCGCCGCGATCGCCTCCCTCGGCGCCCGACTCGCCCATCAACCCGAGCGCATTCAATCGCAACTGCTCCAGAGCAAGCACGGCGTCCTCTGGCTCCTGGAGCGCTGGGATGAGGTCCGTGACTCCCTGACGCGTCACGAAGGCTGGACCTTCGAAACCTGGAACCTCGCCCTCGACCTCCTCGGCGTTCCCACCTTCGCCCGAGACGGCTCCGGCCCCTGGGACCTCGACCCCGAGGACAAAACCGAGGCCCCCGGCCTCGACCTCGTCGCCCAGGCCACCGCTGCATTACGTGACCGACTCGACGCCTATCTCCATGCCCGCGACGAGCGTGCCCAGGCCGACGCCGCCCTCGGCCTCGATGCCGACGAGCCCCCCTCCATCCGTCTCCTCGAACGCTACGCGGCCGACGCGCGTCGCCAGTTCTCAAGAAATCTTAACGAGTTGCGCCGCTTGCAATCCCTCGCTTCCCGACCCGCCCCCGCCAGCGCGCCCCCGCCTCCCGGCCCCCGACCGTCCCGCTGCACCTCTGCTCCCCCCATCGACCCCGACCCCCGATCTGCTCCCGATCGCCCCCCCGCGCCAATCGAAGCCATTGCCGATTCCTCCCCTTTGCGAAACGAAGCCAAGCCCCATGGCTCGTCCGATCGAACGGACGCCAACGCCGGATTCTCCCCCTTGCGAAACGAACCCGTTGTCACCGGCCAGCGTGCCGCAACCCTCCTCGGACGCCCCTCGATCTCCCGCACCACCCTGTCGGCCTCCTCTCCTCGGGAGAACCGACGCGCCCGACGCGCCCGGGCCGCCGCCGCCCGACGCTCCTGACGCTCCGTCAATCGGTCCCTCGTCTCGCGTTATCCATCAACGTTCACGGCGTCGCGTGGCACCAGTTCCGGCCTCGGAACCCGTCGTCAGTGCCGCCCCAACGTCCATCCCCATCCTCATGACCGGCACTCAGCTCGACCCGCGCCGCCCCGAGTCTTCGTTGTCTCCCCGTCATCCTTCTCCGACACCAGCGGGATTCATCGTACGATTCTTGCAATCACATTCATGACTGGGTAAAGCTCTGAACGGGTCCGCTCTCCGATCGATCACGGCGCAATCCGGGAGGGTCTGCAATGGTCACGGACAATGAATATGACGATCTGGAAAACCCCTACCGCGCTCCGGTGGGGCGGCACGACCAGATCCGAACCAAACACGAGATCCCGGGCCTTGGGCCAGACCCGAATCCGTGGAAAACCATCTGGAGACGCCCTCGGGCGACGATTCGCTACCTCGTCGCGACCGACCCGACACGCAGTGTCATGCTCCTGGCGGCGCTCAGCGGCATCAACAGCTCACTGAGCCGGGCCGTCGAACGCAACGCCGGAGACGTCTTGCCGCTCATCGCCATCCTCGGTCTGGCGGTGGTCCTTGGGCCGATCGGCGGCATCATCTGGCTCTACCTCGGCAGCGCCTTGCTCCGATGGGTCTCCGGCTGGTTCGGTGGTCGGGGCGAGAGCGAGCACATCCGCACGGCCATGGCCTGGTCGCTCGTGCCGGTCCTCACGACCATGGTCTTCTGGATCCCCCAACTGATCCTCTTCCGCGAGGAGATGTTCCAGTCCGAGATGCCCCGAGTCGAATCCGACCCCGCCCTGCTCAATACGATGGTCGCTCTCGGCGGTCTCGAAGCCCTTGCCATCCTCATCCTGGGCATCTGGACCTTCGTCCTCTTCCTGCACGGGCTCGGCGAGGTCCAGGGTTACTCGGCCTGGAAAGCGCTCGGCGTCACGATCGTCGCGGCGATCATGCTCATCCTCATCCTCCTGGTCGTCGTCTTCGGCATCGTCTTGCTGGTCGGTGGGCTAGTTGCCGGCTTCGGAGGAATGGGCTAATAATCGTTTATCAACAAAATCTCGATTCAAAAAACGAATCCTTGTTCATGTGCCTTGATTGGCTTTCCTGAAGCAAAGATCCCCGGGTCGGGGGCGGGAGTCGATCCTGCCGCCACCGGCCCGGCTCCCGGCCGTTGGACAAGGGATATTAGGAGGAGCGGCCAGGGCCATCGCCCTCGTTCGCCTCGTTCGCCTCGGCCGGAGGTTGCGGTCGGCGCGGGACGGCGGC
This sequence comes from Tautonia rosea, assembly GCF_012958305.1. Taxonomy (NCBI): domain Bacteria; kingdom Pseudomonadati; phylum Planctomycetota; class Planctomycetia; order Isosphaerales; family Isosphaeraceae; genus Tautonia; species Tautonia rosea. The sequence goes on from NZ_JABBYO010000008.1 coordinate 327,150, forward strand.
GGGCTGGGCCTCGGCCTCCCCCTCGGCGCCGAGGTTGGTTACGCGGACGTTGGTGTAGACGACCGGGTCGAGGTTGTAGCGGGGTTCCCACTCATCGGCCCGGACCTTGACGGTGCTGTCAAGGAACTCGATCAAGGGCGTGGTGGCTTCGGGGGCAAAGCGGAGGAGGTTCGTGGCGGGCAATCGGGTTTCGGTCAGGGCCACTCGGCTGAGGCGCTGGCGTTCGACGGTCGGACGCAGGGCATCGACCAGGGCGGAGCGCTCGGCATCGCCGGCCCCGGCCTGCAGCAAGATCGGCAATCGGGGGGCAAGCGCAGTGACCGCCGGTTCAATCGGACGATCGTTGAGGGTCGGGCGGGGGGAGATCAGGACCATCGCCGCCAGGTCGCTCGTGCGCCCTTCGATCGAGACCGCCCCTCCTGGAGCCGAAGCCCAATGAGCCGCCAGATTGGCCCCGTCTCCCAACGCGACCACGGCGAACTTCGCCAGGTTCAGCTCGCGCCGGTTGTGCCGATCGAGCAGGAACCGGTAGGACGCCTGCAGGTCTCCGATCCACCGCAGCAAGGGGTTGCCGACGGTCCCTCGCGACCGCGACGGGCTTTGCCCATGCCCGCGCAGGTCGACGGCAAGCACGGCATACTCCAGTTCCTGCAGATGGGTGGCGATCCCCTGACCCTCCAGGTCGGCCACCGCGGCGTCGAAGTCCTGACTCGATCGCCCGGGTCCGAGGTCGTGCACGAGCAAGACGACCGGCGCCGCCGCGCCGAGCTGCGACGGATAGTACCGCACGGCCAGCGGAGCCCCGTCGAAGCTGGCGATCGTCAGCTCGTAGCGAAAGGGCCACTGGGGGACGATCGGCATGTTCGGGTCGGCCGGCCTTCCTGCGGGCGGTCGGGCCGCGTCGGCCGGCATGGCCGCCGGGCCGAGCGGGTCGGCCGCCGGACCCTCGGCAATCTCCCCCGGAGGATTCTCGGGAGGCAATCGCAGCCCTCCCGGCGGTGCCTCCTCATCGGTGTTGACCTGGGGATCGCCCTGCTGCGCTCCCTTGAGCTGTGGAACCTCCCGGGGACGCGCGGCGGGAGGAGCCTCCTGCGCTTGCGCTTGCCCTTGCCCTTGGTTCGGGTTCGGGTTCTGCGCCGACACGACGCCCGCGAGGGTCAGAGGCGCGACGCCGAGCAGTATGGCAAGGCGAGCCATCCGTTCGATCGGGTGTCGTCGATCGAGTCTCATCGCGTGGTCCTCTCCTCTGGTGTCGGGGCCTTGGCGGCGGGGCATCACCTCAAGGAATTCTATCGTATCGTTGATCGGCAGGCGCGATCCAGGCAAGAGCCCCGGCCGATCGTCCCCCTCGGACCAAGGAGACACCATGAGAACGGCCCGGCCGATCGGGTCGAGCAGACCACCGGCCGGGCCGTTCCAGTGTCCAACGCGTGTCACCACCGACGATCAGGGGCGGTGGGCATCATGACAGGCCTTGCAGTTGGCCGCACTCTTGAGCATGGCCGGGGCGTCATCCGCCCCCTTCACCGCGGCCTCGGCGGCGTTGACGAGGGCCTCGGTCTTGGCCTTCCAGCTCTCCAGGTCACCCTCGGGCGGTTCGTTCTCAGCCAAACCCTTGAACAGCACGAGCAGCCGATCCTTCTCCTCGGCCGACGCCTCGCCACTGGCCACCTTCTTGTTCAAGCCTCCCTTCATGGCCTCCTTCATCACCTCGGAGATGGAGATCGGCGCATCTTCAGCGGCGAACCGGGCCGCTCCGGTCAGGAAGGCGGTTGTGAACAGGAAGGCGCTGGCCAGCATGATCCATTTCTTCGTCATGGAAATCGGACTCCCGAGTCTTGGAACCAAAAGACCGAGACACCGCGGTCTCGCGATCCGGGCCCGCGTGGCAAGACGTCGCCCGGCGGGGCATACGATAATCCGATGATTCGGACCATGCCATCGGGCACCGCCACCATTTTGAGCCAGGTCACGTCGGCCTTGAGGTCATCGAGTCGGAATCGAGGAGCCGGAACGCTTGAAGCGATGCGTCGGATCGTCTCGGGTGAACCGGAGCGAAACGCGGTCTCTCGACCGGCCGAAAACCATGGTGTTGGCCTGGTCCTTCTCGATCTCAAAGAGCAAGGTATTGGTGAAGCGGACCCCCTCGGGACCGTCGGGCAAGGGGGCCTCCACGTAGAGCCAGGTGGTCTTCACGCTCACCTCCTTACCGACCCATTGCAACTCGGCCGGTTCCCCCTCGGCAGGGGCGATGATCAGGTGGTCGCGGAGGTAGTCGAGAATCATCTCATCAACATTCTCAGTCTGCTCCAGGTCGACCCGCTCCCCCTCGCGCAGGCCAAGGGCCTGTTCCAGGTCGCCGGGGTTGTAGATGCGGATTGCCATCTCCAGCGTGCCGGCCTCGGCGTTGAACTCGACCTCGGCGATCGTCACGTGGAACGGGTGGGCCTCGGCCGTGTTTGTGATTGGAGCCAGAGCCATCATCAGGGTCATCGCCAGTGCCGGGGTGCTCATGGGGCATGCTCCGCAGGAAACGTGTTCAAACGACTACAGATTGAGCGGCGAGAGTCCCACGATACTGTACGACGAGGGGGGCAGAATCGCCAGGCAATCGGGACGCTGGAGGTTTGCGACGAGCCAACCGGCGTGATAGTGTCAGTCCCGCATCGTCGTCCGGGCCGATCGGTCCGAGACGAGTTGAGACGTGGTCTCGGGGTCATCGAAGGCGCATCACGATCGAGCCGACCAGGGCAGTCGGTGAGTCGGCAGGGATCAACACCACTCCTGGCCGGTCACGACCCCGCCCCGAACAGCCCGGCTCGGACCGAACCGGCGGAGGCACAGGGCATCGATGGAGATTCACCCGTTGATCATTCTGGCCGTCGGCATCGCGACGGTCGTGGGAATGATTCTTGTCTTGCGGCTCAATGCCTTCCTGGCCCTTATCACCGCGGCCATCCTGGTCAGCCTGATGGCTCCGGGGCCGATTGCCGAGAAGATCAGCCGGGTCGCCCTGGCCTTCGGCGCATCGGCTGGAACCATCGGCATCGTCATCGCCCTGGCGGCCATCATCGGCACCTGCCTGATGGAAAGCGGTGCGGCCGACCGGATCGTCCGCTTCTTCCTCCGCGTGCTGGGCGAAAAGCGGGCCGCGACCGCCCTGATGGGCAGCGGCTTCGTCCTGGCCGTGCCGGTCTTCTTCGACACCGTCTTCTATCTGCTCGTCCCCCTCGGCCGATCCCTCTTTCGTCGAACAGGAACCAATTATCTCAAATATGTTCTTGCCATTGCGTGTGGTGGGGCGATCACTCACACCCTCGTGCCGCCGACGCCGGGGCCGCTCCTGATGGCGGCGAACCTGGGGATCGACCTGGGCGTGATGATCCTCATCGGCATTGCCGTGGCCTTGCCGGCGGCGATCGTCGGCCTGGCGTTCGGGAGCTGGGCCGATCGCCGCATGCCCGTGCCAATGCGGCCGATCGGCGGGATCACCGAGCCGAAACCGCCGCGAGACGACATGCTGCCGCCGCTCGGTCTGGCCATCTTGCCCGTGGCCCTGCCGGTCCTGCTCATCACCCTGAACACCGTCCTGAAGACGATGGCCGACAGCGAGCATGCCGCCCGGATCGTGGCCGAAGACGTGGCCGATCCCGCCGGCTTCCTCGCGCCGATCTCGGCCGAAACCCTCCCGCCCGACTCCCCCCTGGTCTTGCTCAACACCCTTTTGACCGACGCCGAGCTGGACCGCAACGCCCCCTCGGCCGATGCGATCGCTCTTGCCCTAAATAAAAATGTGCTCAATCAACGTGGAGCGGACAAGGCCCTGAGCACGACGAACCTCTCCCGGCTCTCCGAGGCCGACGTGGAACGAGCCAACCGCCTGGTCCTGGAGCAGCTTTACCCCGAGTCGGTGCTGCGTCGGCACGAGTGGGACACTCCCTTGCGGCAGGCTTCGAACGTGGCCTCGTTCGTCGGAGACGCGAACTTCGCCCTCTTGCTCTCGGCCACGGTGAGCATGCTGCTCCTGGTCCGGCAGCAGCGGCACGGACGCGAGGAGATCGCAAAGCTGGTCGAACAATCGCTCATGAGTGCAGGCGTCATTATTTTGATCACCGCGGCAGGCGGTGCCTTCGGGGCGATGCTCCAGCAGGCCCAGATCGGCGCGGTCCTGGAAGATGCGTTCGGCTCGGGCGATGCTCCGGACGCGGCGAAGCGATCAGGCCTGATCCTGCTGTTCGTCGGCTTCGGCGTCTCGGCGGTCCTAAAGGTGGCGCAGGGGTCGAGCACCGTGGCGATGATCACCGCCTCGGGGATCATCGCGGCCCTGATCCCGACCGGAGGCGGGGCGGTGCTCGGCTATCACCCGGCGTACCTGGCCACGGCGATCGGCAGCGGCTCGTTGATTGGGTCGTGGATGAACGACAGCGGCTTCTGGGTCTTCGCCAAGATGAGCGGCCTGACCGAGGCCGAGGCGCTCAAGAGCTGGACCCCCCTGCTCCTGGTGCTCGGCATTGTTGGCCTGATCGTCAGCCTGGTGCTGGCCGTCGTGCTGCCGCTGGTGGGCCTGGCCTGATCGGAGGGTGTTGTACTGAATTGCCTCGATGACTGACTCTTGGGGTGGCTGGGGTCGAGCGCAGCGAGCCCCCAGTTCCGAGGCCGATCACCTGGGGGCTCGCTGCGCTCGACCCCAGCCACCCCGGAGGACAAGGGTTTCTGTTCCAAACACGTCGGTCTCAGCGCGTCCGAGCGTCCCCGGGAGTGTCGTCTCATGCACCCTGTCGCGACCCTTGGCCTGGCCATCGCCCTGGTCCTGTTCGGCATCCTGGCCCTTCGCCTGCACGCGTTCCTGGCCTTGCTCCTGGCGGCCTTTGTCGTGGCCAGCTTGACGCCAGCCGAGACGCTTCGCTCGATCGCCGACGCGAGACTCGCCGCCGGGAACTGGACCGCCAAACGGGCCGACGCCTTCGCCTCCTCGACCCCCGCGGCCCGCGTGGCCGAGGGGTTCGGCGACACGGCCGCCAGCATCGGCATCCTGATCGCGATGGCGGCGATCATCGGCAAGTGCCTGCTCGACAGCGGCGCGGCCGATCGCGTGGTCCGGTCGGCCGTCAACCTGGTGGGGCAGGCGCGGGCCTCGCTGGCGTTCCTGGGCAGCGGCTTCATCCTGGGGATTCCGGTCTTCTTCGATACGGTCTTTTACTTGATCATGCCTCTAGGCAAGGCGATGTGGCTACGGAGCCGTCGTGATTACCTGCTGTATGTGCTCTCGATCGTCGCCGGGGCGACGATGGCCCACTCGCTCGTCCCGCCGACGCCGGGACCCCTGCTCGTGGCCGGAGAGCTGGGGGTCGACCTGGTGACGATGGGGGTGGCCGGCATGGTGGTCGGGTCGATCGCATCGCTGGGGGGCTATGCGTTCGCCCGGTTCCTGAATCGCCGGATGGACATTCCCTTGCGCGAATCGGCCGACCTGTCGATCGAGGATCTCGAAGCCGTGATCCGCAAGCCTGACTCCGAGCTGCCGCCGCTTTGGCTGGCCCTGACGCCGATCGTCTTGCCCTTCCTCTTGATCGCCTCGGACGTGACGCTTAGCACGTATCTGGAGCGGCTCGACGGGGCCGAGCCGCTCGGCTGGGTGGCGGCCGTGACCCCGTTGGTGCGGACGATCGGCGACAAGAACGTGGCGCTGACGATCGCCTCGGGGGTGGCCATGAGCATGCTGATCGCCCGCCCGGGGGTCGATCGCACGTCCCTGGCCGAGGCCGTGCGGAGTGCCCTGGCCGGGGGCGGGGTCATCATCCTCATCACCTCCTCGGGCGGTGCCTTCGGCGCGGCGATCCGGCAAGGAGGGGTCGCGCAGTCGATCGAGGCGATGGCGGGGGGCGGGTCGGCCTCGCTCGTCTTGCCGCTCGCGTTCCTGGTGACGGCCCTGGTCCGATCGGCCCAGGGGTCGGCCACGGTGGCGATGATCACGGCCGTCGGCGTGCTCGCCCCCCTGGCCGAGTCGGGGGCGCTCGGCTGCCACCCCGTCTACCTCGCCATGGCGATCGGCTGCGGCTCAAAGCCGGTCGCCTGGATGGCCGACAGCGGCTTCTGGGTCATCTTGCAGATGTCCGGCCTGACCGAGGCCGAAGGCTTGAAGACCGTCACGCCGATGACCGGCATCATGGGCCTCGTCGGCCTGGGGGCGACCATGCTCGGCGCCTGGCTCTGGCCGATGGTCTGAGCGGGACGATCCGGGACAGGGCGTGGGGCTCGGGCATCCCCAGGGGTCAGCCATCCAGGACATTCGATGTCGGGCCCGAGCTCCAATTCCCTGGTCCTTGCCGAATTGAGCCGTCCGAGGTCACGGCGCCTCGGCCGGTTCGGGGTCGGTCGGCGGTTCCGCCTCCGAGGGGCCAGGCATCGCCAGGGCGACGCGGACGATGGCCAGATCGCGCAATTCGGGGTCCTCGATCGATCGGATCACTTCTCCGGCGGCGTCGAGTGCCCTCCCCCTGGCGAGCGCCTCGGCCAGCTCCGGCAGGAACTCCTCGCGCTCTTCCTCCGGCAGGTCCGTCACCGTCCGAATGGCGGCCTCGACGCCGTCGAGTTCCAGGCGGGCACGTGCGATGTTGGCCGCCGTCCGATGAAGCAAATTGTATGTATTGGACAAGACATCCCTTGGAACCGAATGCCGTTCGTCCGGGGATCGCCGGGCGAGGAGACTTCGGAACGTCGTCTCCTCCTTGTCGAGCGCCTCCCGGAAGTATCGAAGGGCCCCATCCTCATCGCCTGCGTCCCGCTTGATCTCGGCGAGCGCGAACTGGTCGAACTGGCTTCCTCGGTCGATCAGCTCGGCGATGAGCGGGTCGCTCGATTCAAACGCATTCAGCTTCAAGTAAAGCTCGGTAATTGATTCCATGACGTTACGTTTCAATCCCCAGTCCTCGATCGTCCGGACGATCCGGAGCGCCTCAGCCAGGGATTCCAGGGCGTCGTCTCGATGGCCTGCATCGGCCTGATCCGAGGCGATCCGGGCCAATCCTATCGCGATGGATTGTTTGATTTGCTCGACCTGGTGGGTCTTGCCCGTCGGTTCGATGGCGCGGATCGTTGCCAGGGCGTCCTCGAATCGCCCGAGCTGCGCCTCAAGCTGGGCCAGAATGGGCAGAGGAAGGGGAGGAGCCAGGGCGTCGGCCTCGTGGAGTCCGGGGGGAGCCTCCGGGGCGGCACGGGCCTCCCTCCTGAGCTGGGCCAGGGCCTCGTTGATCAACTCACCGTCTTCCGGCTTCAGCACGATCACGATGTTCACGAGGGCGGATCGTCGCTTCGCTGTGTTCAGCGGGTTGCGGAAAAATGCCGAGGTTCGCAACTCCTCAAGGGCCTTGGCGACCTTCCCCGAATAGGCGGTCAGGCGATTCGAGATTTCCGTGGGAGCGCCCGAGGGGAGCCTTTCAAGGAAGGCTCGGTAAGGCTCAATCACCGTCTCGATCCCCTCAGGACCGAGGGATTTGTGCCAGGTCCACACCAGCGAATCCCATTCCGTGAGCTGGAGATCCTGTTCCATTGCCTCGATGACCCCGACCGCCTCACGCAACGTGTCTTTGGCCGCATCGCGGTCCCCCGCCAGGGCCTGGGCGGAGGCGATCCGGATGATCGGGTGCGGATTGGTCGTCCGAGTCGCTTCGGGGATCTCCTCGGCAGCGTCACGAGCCAGCAGGAGGGCATCAAGGGCCGCGTCGGTCTGCCCACGCTGAACCCGGGCGAGTCCGAGCCGCAGCAATGTCTCCGCGCGGCGTTCCGGGTCGTCGATTGCCTCGACGATCTCCTCGGCCCGCTGGTCGATCGCCTCGGGCGAGAGGGCGGGTTGCTGGCGGATCGAGGGATTTGGGGCGGAGGAGGGCAACCGGGAAATCGTCGGTCCCGGGGGGTTCCCCGGATTTGACCCCTGGGCCGCAACCACGGCCGCGACACCGGCGGCGCAGAGGCCGGTGCCGAGGACGAGGGCGGCGGCGGCGGTTTTCAGCTTGGCAAGGAACATGGCGTGGATGACTCCTCGGGAAAGGGCCGCGACGGTGGGGGAGAGGGAGGCGACGCCGGCCCCGGTGGCGGCGCGGCCGAGCAGGAGGGAGACGGCGGAGCGGACGGTCCGCTCCGTCAGGGCGTTCGGGACGATCCCCGCGAGGGCCGCAGGCGCGGGGAGGGTGGGGGAAACCCCTCGGGCCGCGAGGCGGGAGCGGAGCAAGGCGCGACCGCGGTTCAGGCGGGCCTTGATCGTGCCGACGGGGCAGCCGAGCCGGGAGGCGACCTCCTCGTAGGAGCAGCCGCCGAGGTCGTGCAGGGCGATCGGCCCGCGGTAGTGCGCGGGCAGGCGGTCGAGTTCGCGGAGCAGGGCCTCCAGGTCGCCGGGGGCGTCGGCGAGGGGAGGGACGGCGACGGCCTCGGGACGGGCGGCGCGGCGCTCGGAGTCGCGGCGGGATCGGGCGTCGGCGAGGGATCGCAGGGAGATCCGCCGGGCGACGCCGTAGAGCCAGCTCGCGACCGAATCGCGGCGGCGGATCGACCTGGCCCGCTCGGCCAGGACGAGGAAGGTGGCCTGGTAGGCGTCCTCGGCCGCGTGCCGGTCGGCCAGCACCCCCCGGCAGACGCGCCAGACCATCGGCCCATGACGGCGGACGAGGGTCTCAAACGCCGCGTCGCCGCCGTCGTCCGGCTGCTGGAGGAAGCGGTCGAGCAACCGGCCGTCGGACCAGTCGCCCATCGTCCCGAGGCGGAAGAGGGTCCGCCAGTCGCTCCCCGCCAACTTCGACCGATTGCCCGCCATGAGCCCGGGTCCTCCTCCCCTTTTTTGCGCCGATCGTCGGTGTCCACTCCATAGTGCAGCGGGGAGGGGAGATTGTTGCACGGATTTGCCGAGGGCGGCCGGATTTCGCGCGGCGAGGATCGGGGCGGGGGAGGATTGGGCAGGACGATCAATCGACGTTTCGGTACATGACGTCGGTGCGCAGCACGTACTTCCGACCCTGCTCGACCGGGTTGCCCTCGTGGAGGATGGCGTGGCGGAAGACGAGAGCCATCCCCTGCTCCGGGACGATCGAGGCGATTGGCTGCTGGTCGGCGTCGTAGAAGGCGGTGGTGCCGCCGTCGAAGTCGTCGTTGAGGTAGGCCATGAAGGTGAACAGGCTCCGCTCGCCGTCCGGTCGGCGGAAATAGCCGTCGAGGTGGCGCTTGAACGACTGGCCGGGGTCGTAGCGGTAAGAGCGGAACCTCTCGTTCAGCCCGGAAAGCTCCCAGGAGCCGATCCGACGGGGGAGGAACGGCGTGGCCCGCTCGAACCAGTGGGCGGCCAGGCCCGTGTCATCCACGATCAGGCGATCGTTGTCCCGAATGTCGGGCATCCTGATGGCGCCGAATCGGGTCGTGACCGGCGCCTCCGAGAAGCCGATCCGCTCAAACTCGGCGATGAACCGCGAGCATTCCTCGGGCGAGAGGAAGCCGCGGATCACGAACACCTGATCCCCGACGATCGCTTCCCGCTGCATTTGGCCCCTCCTTTCATCCCTCCGAGGGTTGTGGTCTCGGCGATCCGGCCGCGGCCCGTGCGTGCAAGTGATGGTTCCAGCAGGCTATCGGCCGGGCCGCTGCCGGGCAAGCCGAGGATGGCATCGTTGCGAGGCGATGCGATTGCGCCGTCGAGGGGCCAGACAATTCGATCTTCTCTGATGCGTTGAACGTTCCGAAGCGTCCGGACGCTTCGGATCGATCGAACGAAACGGAATGCGATCAGGTCTAGAATTCTCGACGGGCGACGCTATGATCCCAGCAACGGGATGCCCGCCGGACGGCGTCCCCGTCCGCCCGCATCGCCCGCGTCCCCGACGACCCGATCGGCGTCCGCCCCGCATCTTCCCCGACGGAGCCCCCGGCCGTGGATGTCTTGCTGCTGTCTCGGTTGCAGTTCGCGTTCACCATCATGTTTCATTACCTGTTCCCGCCGTTGACGATCGGGATCAGTGTCGTGCTGGTGCACCTGGGGTTCATGCGTCTGATTCGCCCGAAGGATCGGATTTATGAACAGGCGGCGAAGTTCTGGACGAAGATTTTCGGCCTGAATTTCGCGCTAGGGGTGGTGACGGGGATTGTGATGGAGTTTGAGTTTGGCACGAACTGGGCGGCGTATTCAAGATATGTGGGGGACGTGTTTGGTTCGGCATTGGCGGCGGAGGGGATCTTCGCGTTCTTTTTGGAGTCGGGGTTCCTGGCGGTCCTGTTGTTCGGCTGGGAGCGGGTGGGGGTGAAGACGCACTTCTTTGCCACGGTGATGGTGGCGATCGGGGGGATCTTCTCGTCGATCTGGATCGTGATCGCCAATAGCTGGCAGCAGACGCCGACCGGGTTCGAGATCAGGGAGTACAAGATCCACGGGCAGACCTTCACCCGCGCCGAGATCACGGATTTCTGGGGGATGGTGTTCAACCCGTCGACGGTCGATCGCCTGATTCACGTCTGGCTCGGGGCCTTCATCCTGGGGGCCTTCTTCGTGATGAGCATCTCGGCGTGGTATTTGTTGAAGAATCGGCATGTGGAATTCGCCAAGCGGTCGTTCACGGGGGCGTTGATCCTGGCGACGGTGTCGTCTCTCTTGCAACTGGTCTCGGGGCACTCGCAGGCGACGATGGTGGCCGAGCATCAGCCGGCGAAACTGGCGGCGATGGAGGGCTTGTATGAGACGCAGTCGCGGGCGCCGCTGTCGTTGTTCGGCTGGCCCGACAGCGAGGAACGGCGGACGAAGTTCGCGATCGAGGTGCCGGGGATGCTCAGCTTTCTCGTGCACGGCGATCTCGATGCCGAGATACGCGGCTTGAACGAGCTGGAGGCGGACTACGGCAACCCGCCCGTCTGGCTGACGTTCCAGGCGTATCACCTGATGATCGCCATCGGCATGCTGTTTGTGGCGACGACGGTCCTGGCGTCGTATTATCGGATGCGAGGAACCTTGTATGAGAAGCGCTGGCTGCTCTGGTACTTCGTGTTTGCCGTCTTCCCGGCGTTTGTGGCGAACGAGGCGGGATGGGTGACGGCGGAGGTGGGGCGGCAGCCGTGGGTCGTGTATCCGACGATGGTGGACGGCACGTTGCAAGGGGGATTGCGGACGAGCGATGGATTGTCGGAGGTGGTGACGGCCGAGCATGTGCTGGGATCGATCATCATGTTCGGCCTGATTTACGCGTTGCTGTTCGTGCTCTGGATCACGATCCTCAACAGCAAGATCCAGCATGGGCCGGAGCCGATTGCCGAGACACCGCCCGATTCCGCTGCTCATGTGCTGGAAGCGGCATCGGCGCGGGTTGATCATGCCGGGTCGCTGACCGAGGCGAAGGAGCCGCCGGAGGCGGACGAAGGGAAGGGAGCGTCCTGAGCGGGACCCGGGTCGGTTGGGGAACAAAGAGCGAAAGCGTCGGCACGTCTCGGTGAGTGTTCAATCAAAAAGGCAAACGAATTCCATGGATCTCAACCTGCTCTGGTTTATTCTGCTTGGGGTCTTGCTGGCCGGGTACGCGATTCTCGACGGATTCGACCTGGGGGTCGGCATCCTGCACCTGACGGCGAAGGGAGACACCGAGCGCCGGGTGATGATCAATGCGATCGGGCCGATCTGGGACGGCAACGAGGTCTGGCTCGTGACCTTCGGCGGGGCGATGTTCGCGGCCTTTCCGGAGGCGTATGCGACGGTGTTCTCGGGGTTCTACATCGCGTTCATGATGGTCCTGTTCGCCTTGATCTTCCGCGCGGTGTCGATCGAGTTCCGGGGCAAGAGCCACTCGAAGCTCTGGCGGCGGGCGTTCGACTTCGGCTTCTTCGCGTCGAGCCTGCTGGCGACCTTGTTGTTCGGGGTGGCGGTCGGCGCGGCGATGGCCGGGGTGCCGCTGGATGAGCGGGCCCTTTATGCGGGCGGGTTCCTCGACATCCTCTCGGTCTACACCCTGATGGTCGGCGTGCTGGCGGTGACTCTATTCACGATGCACGGGGCGATTTATCTTTTGTTGAAGACCGAAGGAGAGCTGCGCGAGCGGCTGTATCGGCACGCCTGGACGGGGTTCGGGTTCTTCCTGGTGACGTACCTGATGGTGACGATCCTGACCCTGGTGCGGATCCCTCGGGCGACGGCCAACTTCGAGGAGTACCCGTGGGCCTGGGTGGCCGTCTTCGCCAACATTCTCTTGATCGCGAATATTCCGCGCAGTCTGTTCCTGCACAAGGCGGCGCAGGCGTTCGCCTCCAGTTGCGGGGCGATCGGGGCGTTCGTATTCTTGCTGGGGATCGCGCTGTTCCCGAACATCGTGACCAGCTCGATCGCTCCCGACGAACGGAGCCTGACGATCTACAACGCCGCCAGCTCGCAGCAGACGCTCTGGAACATGGCGATCGTCGCGGCGATCGGCTCTCCCCTGGTCCTCTCGTACACGGCGATCGTTTACTGGACCTTCCGGGGGAGGGTCCGGCTGGACCCGCACAGCTATTGAGTTCCGTCTGTCGATTGACTGCGGGCCGCCGTGTGGAAGAATTTTGAGCGGGTTCTTGCTCCCTGGCACGCGTCGGGTTAGGGTATCGGTCGGATCAAGATTTTCACATCGACAGGCACGGCATCTCCATGCTCACACCCGTTCTGATCTTCTATCTGATCATCAAGGGGGCGTTTCTCGCTGGGATCATCAAGGCATTCTCGAACAACGATTCCTTGGCAGCCAAGCCGATCATGATGGCGGCGATCTACACGTTGGGCGTGGCCGGGTTGAGTTATGTGTATCTGAACCCGTCGATGCTGCGTGAGATGGGGATCGTCTGGGAAGACCGAAAGATCTGGCTGGGGACGACGTTTCTGCTGGCGGCGGTGTATTTCTGGCTGCTAGCGAAGTTCGAGGATGCCGGGGCGCTCTGGTGGGCGATCTTGATCCTGGGCCTCGGACTGGTGATTTATTGAGCACTTCGGGCGGGTGAGACGAGCCGACCGGGACGGGACGACGCGGTGCCGACGGTGTACACGAAGCGGCGGGCTTGAGGTGTGGCGAGTCAAGCGTCGAGCGCTCGGATCGAAGCAGGGACGAAGTGATGACCATCGATTTCACGTGTCCAAAATGCGGCGCCCCGTTCACCGTCCCCGAGTCGCTTGCGGGCAAGACCGGCCGGTGCAAGAAGTGTCAGCATCAGATGACGATCCCCGCGTCGAAGCCCGTGGCGGCAGCGCAGGTCGCTGCCAGCGGGATGTTCCGGCTTTCGGGTCCCCGAACGGCCGGTGCCGGTTACGTGGGCGGAGGGCGGCCGGGTCTCACCTCCGACGTCGGGCTCGCCCCGTTGACCGAGGAGGTCCGGCCGGTCTTCGGCAAGGGGGCGCCTCCGCAGAAAAAGCAGTACAGTTTCAACCCGGACCTGCTGCTGGAGAACTCGGTGCCGGGGTCGTCGTACAAGCTGGTGGCCTCGCACAAGGTGTTGCCGACGGTTGGTCGAGAGTCAGCCGGGGCGCGGACTCCGGGGGCTCTGGAGCGGTTCTGGCGAAGTCAGTCCCGGGCCGTGCTCCGCGTGGTCCGACAGTTCAGCGATCTGGTCTATTTGCTGACGGTCCCCTGTGTGATCCTGATTTTGGTGGCGATTGTGCTCGACCGGCGCGACCTGGCGGTGCTCGGGGCGACGGGGGTGATCGTCCTGAGCCTGCTCCGCCTTGTGCTGGAGGGGTTCGCGCTGGTCGCCGGGCCGTTCAAGGAGAACCCGCTGCAGGGGATCCTGTTCCTGATCCCACCGTTTACGTTTATTTACTTGTCGAAATACCCGAAGCGGACCAAGAAGGCGCTGGGCCGGGTGCTCGCGCCGATGGGTTGGATTCTTGGGGTGATTCTGGCATTTGCCTTCATCCCCCAGCTTTCCAGCGGCGAGGGGGCGGAGGGCGGCTCGACGCTCGACCGCGCCCGGGCCGAGGTTGGAGCGCTGAAGGGAGATGTGACGAGCGAGCTGGAGGGTCAGGGGGTTTCGCTCGACGCAGTGCGGAATTCCGAAACCGGCCAGCGAGCCCGCGAGGCCCTCGGCGAGTTGAAGTCGAGAGCCCGGGACGGGCTCGACCAGGCCAAGCAGGCTCTTCCTCAACAGGGGGCCCCGCCCTCCGAGCCAAACCCGTGACCGTCCGCCCGCCGTCTTCCAAGGCCCCAAGCACCGAACCGAACCAATTCGAATCGAACTGAGGCGTCGCGATGTCAAGGTCCCCCCACGTCAATCCATCGGCCGACGGCGATGAGATCGTCGAACTGACTCCGACCGTCGAAATTGCCTTCCACCGAAATCCCGCCGCCGACGATCCGACGTTCGACTTCGCCCTGGGTGGCCTTCCCGAGGAGGGAGGCCACGTCGAGCTGGTGGCCGGGGCGGCGCAAACGATCCGGTCGGAGACAACCTCGCTGCTTCATGCCCGACTCCGGATGGTCTCCTTCGTGATGCTGGTGATCTTCTCGATGTCTCTGGTCTGGTCGCTCGTCAACGAGGCAGCGTTGGACACGGGGGCCTTGCGGCTGATTACGGGGGTCAATATTGCCCGGATCGCCGTGCTCGGGGTGATCCTGGGCGTCCTCTGGAGCCGCCCTCACTTTTCAAACCGCTTTTTAAGAGGGCTGGAATATGCACTCTTTGGCAGCCTGATCGTCTCGTGGATGGCCGTGCGGTATCAGTCGATCCTCAGCAACGCCCGAGCCGGGGCAATGGTCGATCTGGTGCTCGAAGCGCAGCTTCAGATGTTCGCACTGTTTGTGTTTATGATCCTGCATGGGCTGTTTATCCCCCACCGCTGGACCGGCACGGCTCGGGTGGTGGTCACGATGGCGCTGGCGCCGGTCGTCACGCTGGCGGCCCTGAAGCTCGGGCATCCGGAACTGTTGGATCGGATTGCCTCGATCACCAACGAACGGACCCTGAGCACCGACATTCTGATCGTGGCCGTCGGCGTCTTCCTCGCCACCTATGGCTCAGCCATGTTCGACCAGATGCGAACCAAGGTGCACGAGGCGAAGAAGTTCGGCCAGTACCAACTGCTGCGGAAGATCGGCGCTGGAGGCATGGGAGAGGTTCACCTGGCCGAGCACGCTCTCTTGAAGCGTCCCTGCGCCCTAAAGCTGATCCGGAACGACGCCGCGGCCGATCCGACCGCCCTGGCCCGCTTCGAGCGTGAGGTGCAGACAACCGCGCGCCTGACCCACCCGAACACGATCGAGATCTTCGACTACGGCCACACCGACGACGGCACCTTCTATTACGTGATGGAATACCTGCCGGGCATGAGCTCGGCCGAACTGGTCGAACAGCACGGCCCCCTGCCCCCCGGTCGGGTGATTTATCTGCTCCGCCAGGCCTGTAGCGGGCTGGCCGAGGCCCACGCCGAGGGCCTGATCCACCGCGACCTGAAGCCGGCGAATGTGTATGTCTCGGAGCGAGGCGGGTTGTGCGACTTCGTCAAGGTCCTCGACTTCGGCCTCGTCAAGTTGACCCAGGAGCCCGAAGCCGCTCAGCTGACCGCCGACATGACCGTCAGCGGCACACCGCTCTACATGTCTCCCGAACAGGCAACCGGTGAGCGTGGGCTCGACGCTCGGTGCGACCTCTACGCCCTCGGCGCGGTCGCCTACTACTGGCTGACCGGCCGTCCTCCCTTCGAAGGAAGTAGCCCGGTTCAGGTGATGATCGCCCACGCCCGAGACGCCGTCACGCCCCCCTCGGCCCACCGCCCCGAAGTCCCGCAGGACCTCGAAGCCGTCATCCTCCGCTGTCTCGCCAAGGCTCCGAGCGATCGCTTCGCCGACGCCTCGGAGCTGGAACAGGCACTCGCCGCTTGCTCCTCGGCTAGCGACTGGGACCACCGCCAGGCCGCCCTCTGGTGGCACGAAGTGATGCTCGGACAGGCCACGCCCACCGACGCCTGATCGACACCCCGCACCTCCACCGCGGCCAGCCCTTGTGCGGCCTCGACGCCGACACGATGGGGGGCAGACCGAAAAAAGGACATTGAGGTCTTGAAGTCTGCCTGTTGGGTTGATAGAGTGACCGGAGTGGTCATGATCGCTCGTTCTGAAGGCCGGGGCGGGCAAGGGGCCGGAGGTTTCTTTGAGCCGATTGCGTTGCGGAGTGGGTGGACGTCGGCACCGGCGTCGCGCTCCGGGAACCGAAGGAGTCCTCGGCGATGTTCTGTAATCAGTGCGAGCAGACGGCCCACGGGATTGGTTGCACGATGAGCCCCGGCGTGTGCGGCAAGGATGCCGACGTGCAATCGGTGCAGGAGTTGATTTTGTACGGCCTGAAGGGGATGGCGGCGTATGCGAGCCACGCCCGACGCTTGGGCAAGAGTGACGAGTCAGTGAGCGCTTTCATCGAGGACGCCCTGTTCTCGACCATGACCAACGTAAATTTCGATCTGGCGAGCCTCTTCGAGATCGCGATGGAGCTGGGCCGGAAGAATCTCCGCGTCATGGAGCTGCTTGACGAGGGGCACGTCGAGATGTTCGGCAAGCCGTCGCCGTCGGTTGTGCAGGCGGGGACGAGGCCGGCGCCGGGCATTTTGATGACCGGGCACGACCTGGTCGATCTCTGGAACCTGTTGCAGCAGGTCGAAGGGACGGAGGTGAAGGTTTACACGCATGGGGAGATGTTGCCTGCGCACATGTATCCAAAGCTTCGGGAACACCCGAATCTGGCCGGTCACTACGGAGGCCCCTGGCAGAAGCAGAAGCAGGAGTTCCCGAAGTTTGGCGGGCCGGTCGTGGCCACGACCAATTGTATTTTGATTCCGAAGGAGGATTACGCCGACCGCATCTTTACCACGCGGTTCACGGCCGTGCCGGGAGGCACTCGGCTGGACGGCGACGACTACGGGCCGGTGATCGCCAAGGCGAGAGAATGCGGGCCTTTGCCGGAGGTCCGGCAAGGGACGTTCCAGGTCGGCTATCACCGGACGGTCTTGCTCGACGCCGCGCCGACGATTGTCGAGGCGGTGAAGGCCGGTCAGATCAGCCGCTTCTTTGTCATCGGCGGCTGCGACGGGGCCGAGCCGGGGCGGAATTACTTCTCCGACTACGCGGCGAACACCCCTCCGGATTCGTTCATCCTGACGCTCGGTTGCGGCAAGTACCGGATTCTCGACCGCGACCACGGCACCCATCTGGGCCTGCCGAGAGTGATGGACATGGGTCAGTGCAATGATGCCTACGGGGCCATCCAGGTTGCGCTGGCGCTGGCCAATGCGTTCGGATGCGGGGTGAACGACCTGCCGCTGACGCTGGTAGTGAGCTGGTTCGAGCAGAAGGCGGTGGCCGTCTTGCTGACCTTGCTGTCCTTGAACGTAAGGGGGATCACGATCGGCCCGAATCCTCCAGGGTTCATCACGCCGAAGGTTTTTCAGATTCTTCAGGAACAGTTTGACCTTCGCCTGACCGGGTCGGACCCGCTGGTCGATCTCAGGCTGGCAGTTTCGTGACGGCAGGTTCAATCCCCCCTTTGGCTGGACTGGACGGCTGGGGGGGGATCGGCTAGGGTCTGGCGTCCGGCTCGGCTCGTTCAGGGACGAAGGAGCGAGGATTCATGGACGTCATCTGCTGCGGAATGTATCGGGCCTGTTCGACCTGGCAATACGAGGTCATCGGGCACCTGATCGAGTGGCGGCGCAAGGGGGAGCGGCTCGGCTACGTCGAGGGCTCGGACTACGACCCCGCGCCGGGCCGGGGGCGGTTCCGGGTCCTCAAGTGCCACGACCAGCACCCGAACTTCGCTCAGGCGGTGGCCGAGGGAGACGCGCTGGCCGTTTACTCGTACCGCGACCTGCGCGACGTAGTTGACTCGATGCGGCACAAGATGGGTCGATCGTTCGATGCGTTAATGCGTGAAGGGCTCGTGCATCGCATTCTCAGTAACGATCGGTTCTGGATGACCCGGCCCGGCGCGCTGGTGCAGCGGTACGAAGACCTGGTGGCCGACCCGGCCGCCGGAGTGCTGGAGATCGCCCGGTTCCTGGGGATCGCCCTGACGATCGACGAGGCGGAGGAGATCGCCGAGGCCTTCTCTCCCGAGGCGAACCGACGCCGGATCGAGGCGGTGCGTCGCGAGGCCGAGGCGCTGGGGATCGACCCGGACGACCCCTCTCAGACGGTCCGTCACGACGCGAAAACACTCTTTCACGGCAATCATTTGCGGCTCAGTCGGGTGGGAGACTGGCGCGAGGCGCTCTCGACCGAGGAGCAAGGTATGCTGGCGCTGCTCGCCGGGTCCTGGCTGATTACCCGGGGGTACGAGGCCGATCTGTCGTGGGCCCCTCAGGAGCTGGGGGCGGGGATTGCCGGTCGAATTGCCCGGTCTCGCTGGCACTGCTGGGTCTATTTCACGGCGAGACGGTATCCGAAGGCCGCCGCGATCGCCCGTCGATGGCTCGGCGTTCAACGCCTTGAGGACGCGAACCTCTCAGGAGCGTCCGGCCGTCGCGATCGGGTTCGGCAGGATTGAGCGAGCAGGTGCGGGCTGTCGACCTCGGCCCGAGCTTCGAAGACGCGCCTTGGTGAAGACATCTCAATCGGAGCGATTCATGAGCGTGATTTCGCCTGGCAATTCGTGCAAGGGGCGTTCGACCCTTCGTTGGGATCGAACCGTCAGGAGAGCACACGCGTACCAAGAAAATCGAGGGACAGTGGTGCGCGGACAACACTGACAGGAAGAGGATCGGCAGCGGGGACTTGATCTTTTCCAAGAGGCGTGCCAGAGTAAGAGATGAGCACGGTGAATTTACCGCGCTCAATCGCGTGTGATTCAAGAGCGAGGTCCAGAAGAAGTTGCCGCCGATCGGCAACGGCTGGTCTCGTTGAGGCAGAAAAAAAAGACCTGAGGATTGCATTCCGACCGAGCGACCTTGTTTTGCGATTCCCACACCAAAGACACTCCCCCGCATGGGATCGGAGGACGTCTTGGGGGTCGAAACGAGGTTGCCTGCGAATCTCGACCTCGGTGGCCGCAACGCGACCGATCGACGTTGGGAACTGGGCTTGTCAGAAGGCCCGAGATGAGCACAATCCGCAGAGAGAGCGTTCCGGGCGGCCCGGCGGTTTCGTCGTGCTGCGTGCGGGGCTCTTTGTCTAGTGGATCGTCGTGGTCGCGATCCTTGCGACGATGACGGGCATTTCGGGCCGGGTCGCACTTGCCAGAGTGCGGCGTCCGTGCGAGCGACCGCATTGTGTTGCCGTCGCGTCGGTCTTGCGCCGGCGAGCTCGCGAGACGGGTGACGGGCTGCACCGCCTCGATTGCGCGGGGCGGAATCGTGGGCCGAGGTCGGACGGAGAGTCGGATGGCCTGAACCTCTCGGTTTCAGGCGGTTCGACTTCCCCAAGAGAGGCCGGGCCAGGCGTGGTGCCGGTCGTTGTGCTTCGGTTGCATTGAGGTTTCGGAACGCGAGTTGCACTACGAACTTCTTTCAACGACGCTGGTGAATCATTCCCACCTCCGAGGCCCCGGAGCGGCGGTCGCTGCTCGGCTGTCGGGCCTGGATCCCGTCCCTCAACCGGGACGGGCCGGGGCGGTTCGAGCACGTTCAAACGCGGATGCGTTAGGAACGGATTTCCGTCACGATCGGAATTCTGCTGTCGTTGTGGTTTCGATCAAACCGATTTCATTGGTGGCGAATCGCAAGGGGCCTGGATCTGAGTCGGTCGCCCCTCGATCGCCCTGGCGTTCCCAGGCTGACGATCTCCTTGCCGGATCGACCATTTTCCCCGCCGATCAGGCCAGGTCGGGAGACCGGGCACGAGTGTTTGCGACCGAGAGGCCCGACGGAGCCTTCCGCCCTTCCGTCCCGTTCGGCGTGTCTGCCGACCGCCCGCGAAGCGGTGCAGTCACGGTCCGATCGGGATCGACGGCCGGGGGATTTTCCGTGCCTGTGAGCGCGGATCACTCTTCCCCGGTCGCGACCCATTGGCCGTCCTGGCGGCGATCGAAAGGGGTTCGAATTCCCTTTGAGCGCCAGCCTCGGCCTCGGGTTGGGTCTTGCGATGACTTCCAGGGTTACGCTCCGGGGCCTTCGTCGGCCCGATTGATCTTTGAGCATGGTTTGAGGGCGTGACGGTTTCTCCTTCCCCTGCTTGCTTTGCAGTTTTTCTCGAACTCACCACGAACCGACGACTGACACCGACGCGATCAACCGACATCGACCCGAGACAAACGACGACGTGTCCTGAATTGAACCGAACTGAAGCGATCGAGCGTCGAACGCTGACCGAACCGGGAATGAACCGAAACCCCAAGGGGGAACCTCCTTGGGAACGACCAGGCCCAGCGCGAACGTTTTCGAGCGGGCCGGATCGATGTTTTTGAGGACGAATGAACGACCAGACCAAGGACAGGCGCCCCGGCGCCGAGGGCCTCCCGATTGGGCCGATCGCCGATCGACCCGGGAACCTTCCCCGGCCGTCCGAGGCGCAGGCGTCCCGAGGGCCGATCGGCCCGGACCGTGACCTTCTGTCGCAACACCTTGCGCCTCGAAGGAACGGCTCCGGATCATCCCCCGATTTCCGACGCCAGGAGAGCAGCGTGGAACCGAGACGAAAGGCGCCGACGGGGATCGCCCAGAAAGTCGCTCGCGACTTCGCCGAGGGGGTCCGAGCCCGGGGCCGGGCCTACTTCGCCAAGGGGCGAGTGCTGGTCCGAGTGGATGGACCGGGCGAGATTGCCGCGAAGGTCCGCGGCACGACGAGCTACCGCGTGCGGCTCTGGCTGCGCGGCGATCGCCTGCTCGCCTCGTGCACCTGTCCGTACTTCGGTCCGGAAGGGGCTGGTGCGCCCTGCAAGCACATCTGGGCCACGGTGCTGGCGACCGACGCTCGCGGCTTGCTCGAAAGCGCCGAAGGCCGGCCGCTTCGGCTGCTGCCGGTCGGCCCTCCTCGACGCCAGCCGCCCACCGGGACGGCTCCTCCGGCGTTCGAACCGCCGCCGAATGGCCGCGTCAACGGACATGGTCACGGTCCGGGTCATGGTCATGGTCATGGTCCGGGTGCTGGCTCGGGCTCGGGACCGAGGCAGGGTTACGCGCCGCACGGCCCATCGGGGCACCGGCCCGGCCCTGGAGGAGGGGGCCAGGGGCGTCCGCAGCATCAGCATCCCAAAGGGCCGCATCGCAAGGCGGGTCAGGGACCGCTGCCGACGGGGCCGGGTCAGGGACCTGGTCCGGGTGGTGGACCTGGAGCCAAGGGGTACATTCCCCGGGCGGGCGTTCCGTTCGCCAAGGGGGGCAAGCCCCTGCCGAAAGGGCAACAAGGCCCGGGTGGCAAGGGGCAGATTCCCGCGCCTCAGAACAAGCCGAAGAAGACCAAGCGACGGCTCTACTACATCGTCGATGTGCCGGCGACCCAGGCTCAGGGACGCCTCGTAATCGACCTCGCCCGCCGCGAGCGCAAGCCCGACGGCAGCCGGGGGCCGCTCCGCCCCTGGTGGCACACACCGGCCACGGCCGCCTCGAAGGTGGATGTCGAGGACCTTCAGATCCTCGAACTGCTTCAGCAGGCGAGGGAATCGGGAGCCTCGGCCGGATCAGGGGCCGGTTCCTCGGCAGGAGGAGCGGGAGCGGGAGGAGGAGGCGTCTCTCGCGGGCCGGCCAAGCTGCCGGGAGCGATCCGGCGGTTCGCGCTGGCACCGGGCCGGCAGGTCGAGATCATCGAGAAACTCTGCCGGACGGGCCGCTGCCGATTGCGACGGACCGACGGCGAAGACGATCCGCCGGGGCTTCGCTGGGACGACGGTCCCCCCTGGCAGTTCTGGCTCGACGTGAAGCAAGATGCCGCCGGCAAGCGCTGGACCTGGCGAGGGGCCCTGCACCGCAAGCATGGCCGGATCGACCTGGCCGAGCCGTTGGCGATCTTGCCGGGCCTGTTGATTCTCGGCACCGGCCGGGCAGCCCGGTTCGACGACGCGGGGGTCCCGCAGTGGGTCTCCCGGCTCCGCGAGGAAAAAGAGCTGATCTTCCTCGACGTCGAGAAGCAGGACGCGATGCTTGCCTCGATCCTCGAAGAAGCGAAGCTCGGCCCCGGCGACCTGATCGAAGACCTGCCCCTGGAGACGATCCGGTCGGCCCCCCGGCCTCGCCTGGTCGCCCGGAGCCCGAGGCGCAACTACGGCGTCGAGGCCGATCGGGTACTCGGGCAACTGGAATACGTCTACAACACGACGGCCGTTCCTGCACAGACGACGGGCAACCTGTTCGTCAGCACGAGCAAAGGGGTGGTGATCCATCGCGACGTGCCGGCCGAGCAGGCAGCGGCGATCCGGTTGTTCGAGGTCGGCTTCCGGGAGTCGAAGGACCACCTGGTTGACCCCGGCACCCTGGAGCTGCCGGCCAAGCGGCTCGGCCTGGTCGTCCGCGAGCTGGTGGCCGAAGGCTGGCAGGTCGAGGCCGAAGGCGAGGTCATTCAGCCGGTCGGCGAGTTCAAGCTCTCGGTCACGAGCGGGATCGACTGGTTCGAGCTGGATGGCGCCGTCGATTTCGGCGGGCAGTCGGTCCCCTTGCCCGAGGTTCTGGCCGCCGCCCGTCGCGGGGAAGACCGGATCACCCTGGCCGACGGTTCGGTCGGCGTCTTGCCCGAAGACTGGATGAAGAAGTACGGGATGCTCGTCGATCTCGGCACCGAGAAGGATGGCATCCTCCGCTTCGGCTTCGCGCAGGCAAGCCTGCTCGATGCGCTGCTGGCCAGCCAGTCGAACGTGAAGGTTGATGAAGGGTTCCGCCGCGCCCGCAAGCAGTTGCAGGAGTTCGAGGGAGTCCGCGCGCTCGACGCTCCCGAAGGGTTCGAAGGAGAGCTTCGGCCGTATCAGCGTGAGGGGCTCGGGTGGCTCGACTACCTGGAGCGCTTCGGCTTCGGCGGGATCTTGGCCGACGACATGGGCCTGGGCAAGACAATTCAGGTGCTCGCCCTGTTGCAGCATCGGAAAGTGACCGAGAAGGCCGAGGGGCCGGCCCTGGCGGTCGTTCCCCGGTCGCTCGTCTTCAACTGGCTGGAAGAAGCGGCGAAGTTCACCCCCGAGCTTCGCGTGCTCGACTACACCGGCCGAGGCCGCCCGCAGATGCGGGAGACCTTTGACGACTACGACCTGATCGTCACCACCTACGGCACCGTCCGCACCGACGCGGCCGAGCTGTCGAAGATCGAGTTCGACTTCGTCATCCTCGACGAGGCTCAGGCGATCAAGAACGCGACCAGCCAGGCCGCCAAGGCGTGCCGCTTGCTCAAGGGGAAGCAGAAGCTCGCCATGAGCGGCACGCCGATCGAAAATCACCTGGGGGAACTCTGGTCGATCATCGAGTTCCTCAACCCCGGCATGCTCGGCAGCGCCACCGCCTTCAAGGGGCTTACCAGTGCCTCGGCCGGGCAAGACGAAGGGGCAAGGGCCGGACTGGCCAAGGCGCTCAAGCCGTTCATCCTGCGACGGACGAAGGCCCAGGTCGTGAAGGATTTGCCCGAGAAGACCGAGCAAACCCTCTACTGCACGATGGAGCCCGCCCAGCGCCGGATTTACGAGGAGCTGAAGGCCCATTATCGTCACGCTCTCTTGCGCAAGGGAACGAGCGACCTGAACAAATCCAAGATCGAGGTGCTCGAAGCCCTCTTGCGGCTTCGGCAAGCCGCCTGCCACCCGGCCCTGATCAGTGCCGAGCAGTATGGCGAGGAACCGTCGGCGAAGCTCGACATGCTCTTGCCGCAACTGGCCGAGGTGGTGGACGAAGGGCACAAGGCACTCGTCTTCTCGCAGTTCACCACCTTCCTCGGGCTGGTGAAGGACGCTTTGGATCAGGAAGGGCTCACTTATGAATACCTCGACGGTCGGACCCGCAACCGGGCCCAGCGGGTCGAGCGGTTCCAGAACGATCCCGACTGCCAGATTTTCCTCATTAGCCTGAAAGCCGGCGGTCTGGGCCTGAACCTGACGGCCGCCGAATATGTCTACCTGCTCGACCCCTGGTGGAACCCTGCGGTGGAGGCCCAGGCCATCGACCGCTCGCACCGGATCGGCCAGACGCGAAACGTCTTCGCCTACCGCCTGATCTGCCGCGACACCGTCGAACAGAAGATCGTCGACCTTCAGCAACAAAAACGCGAGCTTGCCGACGCGATCCTCAACGCCGATAACCGCTCGATCATCAAGAGCCTCTCGCGCGATGACCTGGAGTTCCTGCTCTCCTGAGGCTCGGGGGCCTTTTCCTTCTCAGGCCCCTGCCCTCCCGCTCGCTTCGGACGCATTACCATGTTCCTCCGCGAGATCACCCTCCGCAACCTCCTCTCCTTCGGGCCCGAGACGCCTCCCTTCGCGCTGCGCAATTTGAATGTTCTGATCGGACCGAACGGCTCGGGGAAGTCGAACTTCATCGAGGCGATCGGGCTGTTGCGTGCAACGGCAGGAGATTTGTCGAAGCCCTTCAGCGACGGGGTGGGCGAATGGATCTGGAAGGGAATGCCGGGGGGCTTCGCCCAGATCGAAGTCGAGGTCCGGCAGCCCGAAGCGCCGAAGCTGGCGAGGCACGCCTTTGCATTCGAAGAACGAATGGATCGGCTGAACATTGTGAACGAGGAGATTAGTGCGTTCAGTCCGGGCGGGTGGCGGGCGGAGCTTTATTCGAATGAAGGCCGGCTGACGATCCCGGAAGCGGCCGGGGGTGCGGCAGGGTTCTTCATGCGGCACTTCGACGCGGGCCAATCGGTGCTCTCCCAGATCGGCGTCTACGACCCGCTCGCCGTTGCCCTTGGGCATTCAAGGGCGAATTTGCTGGAGTTGATAAATCTCGAACGGTCGTATCGGGAGATCAAAATTTTCCGAGAGTGGTCGTTCGGGGCCCGGTCCCCCGTCCGGCAATTCCAGAGGGCGGACCAGAAGGGGGAGTTCCCGTCTGAGGATTTCGAGAACCTCGGTCTGGTCCTCAACCGGCTGAGGCACACGCCCGCCGTGAAGCGTCGCATCCTGGAATCGCTCCACGACCTGTACGACGGGATCACCGACTTCGACGTCTCGGTTTTCGGGGGGATGTTCCGGCTCTATCTCGAAGAAGGGGATCGCTCGATTCCCGCGTTTCGCCTCTCCGACGGTACGCTCCGCTACCTCTGCCTTCTGGCGATCCTCTGCCACCCGGAGCCCCCGCCCTTGATCTGCATCGAGGAGCCGGAGCTGGGGCTGCACCCGGACGTGCTGGTGAACCTGGCGAAGCTAATCAAGGAAGCGTCGGAGCGGACGCAGTTGATCATCACGACCCACTCGGAAATCCTGGTGGATGCGTTGACCTACTCGCCTGAGGACGTCGTCATCTGCGAGAAGGGGGAGTCGGGCACGGTGATGCGGCGGTTGGACCCGGACGACCTCGAAGTCTGGCTCGAAGACTACACGCTGGGCCAGCTTTGGAGCCGCGGCCAGATCGGGGGGAACCGCTGGTGAGGGTGGTCATCTTCTTCGAGGGGGGCGGGACCGGTCGGATCGACCGAGAGGTCCGACAGGCCTTCAAGCGGTTCCTCGATCGGGCTGGGTTTCGGGGGGGGATGCCCGCAGTCGTCCCGTGCGGGAGCCGCACGGCAGCCTTGAAGAGTTTCGAGACGGAATCGACACGCCCCGGCTCGGATGTCTGGCCAATCCTCCTCGTCGATAGCGAAGCCCCGGTCCTTCTCGAGCACCGGGAGAAGCCCTGGGATCACCTGGCCACGGTCGTCGTCGCGGGCGGTTCCGATCGCTCGAAACAACTGACGCGGCCCCACGAGGCGCGGAATGACCATGCTTTTCTGATGGTCCAGTGCATGGAGAGCTGGTTCCTGGCCGATCCCGAATGGCTCGCGAGGTATTTCGGCCAGCAGTTCCATGCCGGGTCGGTCCCGGCGGGCAATAATGTCGAAGGAATCGACGTGGCCCGCGTCATGGACGGACTCAAGAGCGCAACGCGGCATTGCAAGAAAGACAAACGGTACAGCGAAAAGACCAAAGGAAGGCACTCCTTCGAGATCCTCGCCGGGCTCGACCCGACGAAGGTCGAACGCGCCTCGCCGCATGCAAAGAGGCTGTTCGACACGCTCAGGGCAAAGGGCTCGGTTCGATGAGTCGCCGCAGGCTGGACCGGGCCATGCTGTCGGTTGTCGTGCCGGTGTACGACGAGGAGGAGGCGCTGCCGGAGCTGGAAAAGAGGCTGGCGAGCGCGGTCGAGGGGTTGGGGTTTGATCGCTTGGAATTTCTCCTGGTGTCGGACGGGAGCAGGGATGGCTCGGAGGAGATCATCCGAGCGATGGTCGCGCGTGACCCGAGGTACAAGGGGGTCTTCCTGTCGAGGAATTTCGGGCATCAGGCGGCGATCGGGACCGGGCTCGGCATGGCAAGAGGGTCGGTCGTGGCGATCATCGACGGAGATTTGCAGGACCCTCCGGAAGCGATCGCGGCCCTGATCGAGATGCTCGATCAGGGGGCCGACGTGGCCTATGGGGTGCGGACGAGGCGCAAGGAATCGCTGCCGGCTCGCATGGCGTATGCAACCTTTTATCGAGTGCTCAGGGCCGTCTCGGCGATCGAGATCCCGCTCGATTCGGGCGATTTCTGCTGCATGAGGAGGCCAGTCGTCGACGCCATGCTCGCCTTGCCCGAGCGGCGCCGGTTCCTGAGAGGATTGCGGGCCTGGGTCGGCTTCCAGCAGGTGGGCGTTCCCTACGAGCGGGCGGCACGGCACGCGGGAGCGCCGAAGTACACGCTTCGAAAGTTGATCGCGCTGGCGTATGACGGCTTGTTTTCCTTTTCAAGCCTGCCGATCCGGGTGATGCAACTCGCTGGGTTCGTGTTGTCGGCCCTGGCGATCGGGATTGCAATCTTCTACATCATCTGGTCCTTCCTAGCCCCCGAGCGGTTCCCGAGCGGGTTCGCCAGCCTAATCGTCTCGATCTGGTTCTTCGCCGGGGTGCAGTTGCTTTGCCTCGGGATCGTCGGCGAATACGTCGTGCGAACCTGTGATGAGTCGAGAGGCCGCCCGCAGGCGATCGTCCGCGAAGTGGTCGCCCACTCGAAGGAGGAGGGCGAACAGGACGATCCAGGGTCCATCACTTCGTCTCGGATGGATCATCATGCGTGAATCGTATGGCGCGGTCTATGCCCGGCTCTACAACGGGCACTGGTGGTGGCGGGCCAGGGAAGCCATCGTTCTGCGGACGATTCGCAAGGCAGGGCTGACTCCGGGGGAACATCGGGAGATTCTCGATGTCGGCTGCGGCGACGGCTTGTCGTTCCCGGCGCTCTCGGCGTTCGGCCGGGTGCGGGGGATCGAGGTGGACGAGCGGTTGCTCGACCCGAGCGGGCCGTACCGCGATCGGATTTTCACCGCTCCGCTGGGCGATTCGCGTTACGACGGCCCGTCGTGGCGGTTCGATCTGATCACGGCGCTCGACGTCTTGGAGCACATTGACAACGACCGTGCCGCGGCCGAGGCGATGGTCCGGATGCTTCGGCCTGGCGGCCTGCTGGTCGTCACCGTCCCCGCGTTCGAAACGCTCTGGGACGAGCACGATGAGATCAATCATCATTACCGACGGTACACGATCGGTCGGCTGCGGCGGGTGCTGAAGGGCATCGGTCTGGAATCGATCCGGTTGCGATACGTCTTCCGAGGGCTGTTCGCGCCGAAGCTGGCCGTACGCCTGGTCAACCTCGGGCGTCGGCGGAAGGTGGCGCAGCACGGCATTCCCTCGCCTCGGGTCAACGCGGTGATGCAACGGCTCTGCGAACTGGAAGACCGGGTGCTCGCTCCCTTGCCCGTTCCGTTCGGCACGTCGGTCCTGGCGGTCGCTCGCCGGGCGATTGGCGAGGTGCAGTGAGGTTGCGGAATCCGGTCGTCCCAGGGCCGATCCTGACGGCGAGGCCCGCCCTCTCGCGTGATCCGGCCTTTGACGACCCGGTCCGGCTCGGCAACAATTGAGACGCCGATCGGGGCAAACCCGGACCGGACCGAATTCCCCTCCCCTGACCGTTTGATCGCCGGCCAGATCCGCCGACTGGCCGTCGAAGGACGCAACCGGAGCGACCCGAACCGATGGCCGATCCCGAGTTCCGGCACGATGTCTGTGTGGTGGGGGGCGGCGGCCATGTGGGATTGCCGCTGGCGATCACCTTCGCCTCGCACGGGTTGAAGGTTAGCGTGTTTGACATCAACGCGCTGGCCGTCGAAACGGTGCGATCGGGACGGATGCCCTTTCTCGAAACTGGGGCCGAGGAGGCGCTCCGCGCGGTTATCGGCCAAACGCTGGAGGTGGGCACCGAGCCGGAACTGGTCTCTCAGGCCAGGCATGTGGTGGTGGTCATCGGCACCCCGGTCGATGAGCATCTCAATCCCACCTTTCACACCATGAGGCGCTTCTTTCAGCGGCTCATTCCACACCTGAGAGACGGGCAATCGGTCATCCTCCGCAGCACCGTCTACCCTGGCACGACAGAGAAGATCCGGGCCCTGCTCGATCGGTCGGGCGTTCGCGTGCATGTCGCCTTCTGCCCCGAGCGGGTGGCCGAGGGGAAGGCGATGGAGGAACTTGTCGTCCTGCCTCAGATCGTCTCCGGCTGCGATGAGCGGGCGGTCGAGGCGGCCTCGGAACTGTTCGGGACGATTGCGAAATCTCTGATCGTGCTCTCCCCGCTGGAGGCGGAGCTGACGAAGATTTTCGCGAACGTCTGGCGCTATATTCAGTTTGCGACCGCCAATCAGTTCTTCATGATTGCGGCCGATCATGGGCTCGATTTCTACAAGCTGCACGACGCCCTGACCCACGATTACCCTCGCATGGCCGGCCTCCCCCGGAGCGGGTTCGCGGCCGGCCCGTGCCTGTTCAAGGACACGATGCAGCTCTCGGCCGCCTACAACAACAACTTCGCGCTCGGCCATGCCGCGATGCTGGTGAATGAAGGGTTGCCGAACTTTTTGGTCAAGCATGCCAAGCAGCGTTTCGACCTGTCGACGATGACCGTCGGTCTGCTCGGCATGGCCTTCAAGGCCGAGAGCGACGACCCGAGAGAATCTCTCTCGTACAAGCTTCGCAAGCTGCTCGAAGCGGAGGCGGGAACCGTGTTATGCACGGATGAGTACATCACTGATCCGAATTTCCTGCCGGTCGAGGAGGTGGTGGCGCAGGCCGACCTGCTGTTCATCGGAGCGCCCCACCGAAAGTATCGGGAACTGGTGATTCCGAAGGAGCTGCCGGTGGTTGATGTCTGGAACCTGTACGGCCGGGGAGCCTTTCCGGAGTGACCCGAGCACGCCGAATGCCTTGAACGATTCGGCGATTCCTGGGACGATACTCCCAGAAGCCGGTGATTCCATCGCCCTGTTCGCACGCCAGAGACCGTCCGCCGTCGGACGTCTTTCGCCGCCGCACCGGCTTGATTGATGGAACGAAGGATGGCGCATCGATGAAAATCCTGGTCACCGGAGCCTCCGGGTTCATCGCCGGATACCTGGTCGAGGAGTTGCTGGAGGCCGGGCACGAGGTGATCGGCCTGGACAATGAGTCGAAGTACGGGCCGGTCGAGCACTCGTACGACCACCACCCGCGCTACCGACTGGTGCGGGGGGATGCCAAGGACGTTTCCTTGCTGACCGAATTGCTCCAGGGGTGCGACCAGTTTGTGGCCGGGGCGGCCATCATCGGCGGCATTTCACTCTTTCATGAGAAAGCGTACGACCTGATCGCCGAGAACGAGCGGATCACGGCGGCAGCCTTCGACGCGGCCATCGCCAGCTTTATGGGCGGACAGGGAGCGCTGCGGAAGATCACGGTCGTCAGCTCGTCGATGGTCTTCGAAAGCTGCAACGAGTTTCCGACCCCCGAAGGCGCCGAGCGCCGATGCCCGCCGCCGGCCTCGACCTACGGCTTTCAGAAGCTGGCGACCGAGTACTTCGCCAAGGGAGCCTGGGAACAGTACAAGCTGCCCTACACGATCGTCCGGCCGTTCAACTGCGTCGGGATCGGCGAGAAACGAGCCCTGGGCGATCATGAAATCATGTCGGGAAATGTCAAACTTGCCATGAGCCATGTCGTGCCCGACCTCGTCCAGAAGGTCTTGAAAGGTCAGGATCCGCTGCACCTGCTGGGCGATGGGCGGCAAGTCCGGCATTACACCTATGGCGGCGACCTGGCGCGGGGGATTCGCCTGGCGGTCGAGCATCCCGACGCCACCAATGAAGACTTCAATCTTTCGACCGATGTGTCGACAAGTGTGCTGGAACTGGCCGAGCTGATCTGGACGAAGGTCCGGGGCTCGGACGTGCCGTTCCGCTACGTGAGCGACCCCCCCTTCCCCCATGACGTGCAGCGTCGGGTGCCGGACGTGAGCAAGGCCAGACGCGTGCTTGGCTTCGAAGCGACGACGACGTTGTCGGAATCCCTCGACGAGATCATTCCGTGGATCGACCAGCAGATCAAGGCGGGGGGCATCTAACGGCCCCACCAACTCCGACAGGAGCCCTGGAATCGGAGCTCGACCGGCTCTACGCCAGCCGCTTCAGCAGCCGGGATCGGCAGGAGAAGGCCCGGCTCTGGCAGGTCCTTTGTCGGTCCTTCTTCGACCGTTACGTGCCGCCCGAGGGGGCAGTGCTCGATGTCGGGGCCGGTTACTGCGACTTTATCAATCATGTGAGCGCGCGTCGCCGGATTGCCGTTGACCTCAACCCCGACACGGTGAGGGCGGCAGACGCGGGGGTCGAGGTCTTCACGCACCCCCTGGAACGCCTCGATGAGGTGATCGAACCCGAATCGATCGACCTGGCCTTTGCCAGCAACGTGTTTGAACATTTACGAGGCCCCGATGCCTTGCTTCAGGTGCTCACCGCGCTGCGCAAGGTCCTCAAACCAGGCGGCCGGTTGATGATCATGCAGCCGAACGCCCGGGTGGTGGGTGGGGCCTTCTGGGACTTCTTCGACCACACCTTGCCCCTGAGCGAGAAAGGAATGACCGAGGCGCTCGGCATCGCCGAGTTCGAGGTGATCGAGTCTCGATCGAAGTTCCTGCCCTACACGACCAAAAGCCGATGGCCCCAATGGCCGATCCTGGTGCGGCTCTATCTGGCCCTTCCGCCGGCGCACTGGCTTTTCGGCGGGCAAATGCTCGTGGTCGCCTGCAAACCGGGAGGCTCGGCCGGAGGATCGCCATGACCACCGAGGCTGCGAGCGACTCCAGCCTGGCCGAGATCGACTTCGTCATGCCCGTCTACAACGAGGGAGCGAACATCGCTCGGGCGCTGGCCGAACTCGAAGAACAGGTGAAAATCCCCAAGCGCGTGCTTGTCGTCTACGACTTCGACGAGGACAACACCCTGCCCGAGCTTCGCCGCCTGGCCCCGGCGTATCCCTGGGTCGAGACGGTCAAGAATACCCTGGGCAAAGGGGTTCTCAATGCGATCCGGGCCGGAATCGCCGCGACGACCGCCGAGGTGGTGATCATCACCATGGCCGACCTCTCCGATGACCTCACCGTCGTGCCGGCGATGGTCCGGATGATTCGGCAGGACGGCTATGACATCGTCGCCGCCTCGCGCTACATGAAGGGAGGGCGGCAGATCGGCGGCCCTTTGCTCAAGAAAACGATGTCGCGCGCCGCAGGCGTCAGCCTCTACTGGCTCGGCGCCTTGCCGGTCCACGACGCCACGAACGCCTTTCGTGCCTATCGCCGCCAGGTCCTCCTCGACATCCCAATCGAGAGCCAGGGGGGCTTTGCCTACTCGCTCGAACTCACCGCCAAGGCCCATGCCGCCGGATGCAAAATCGGCGAGGTCCCCTCCACCTGGCGCGACCGCTCGGCCGGCGAATCTCGCTTCAACCTCCGCGCCTGGTTGCCGCATTACCTGAAATGGTACGGTTATGCGCTGACCCATCGGCCGAAGTCAACGCAGCGGTGAACGGGGATCGATCGGCATCGCGCTGACGCCAAGGTCGATCCCCGTTGCTGGTCCCTTTTCAGGTCTCGCACAAACAATCGCTCAGCGAACGATACGAGCATCAGGCTTGGCTTCCTGAAGCTTGGCGACGGCCTCGTCAGAGACCTCGGTGCCGATCAGGTAAAGCGTGCGCAGTTGCGGCAACTCGGCGAGGGTGGCGAGCCCGGCGTCGGTGACCTTCGTCTTGCTCAGGGAGAGCTCCTTCAACTCGGGAAGCTCCTTGAGATGCGTCAGGCCCTCGTCCCCCACCTCAGTGCCGGTGAGGAAGAGCATCCCGAGCGAGGGGAGTTCCTTCAGGTGTTCAAGGGCCGCGCCGGTCAGGGCCGGAGACATGATGGTCAGGGCAGTGATCCCCTTGATCTCCTTCAGCTTGGCCGCGGCCTCGTCGTTGAATTCCGGGTTGTCCACGTAAACCACCGTGACGGAAGGCAGCCCCTTGAGGGCGTCCAGGGCGGCGGCATCGCCTCGCCAGAGCTTCGGCAGGGTCACTCGGGTGGTCTTCGGCCCGTCGTCGGGGCCTTCGACAGCGACCCCCGCGCCCAGGGCTTCCAGGTCCTTGATGGCGAGCGTCAGCTCCAGCTCGGCGACCTTCTTCTCCAGCTCGGCGATCCTGGCCTTGAGCACTTCGGGGTCGTTGGGATCGGCTTCTTCCTGCGGCTTGGCCTCCTCGGCCGGCTTCTCCTCGTCCTGGGCGAACGCGGTCGTCGAGGCGATCGGAGCGACGATCAGGGCGAAGGTCATCGGCAGCAAGGCCAGCCACCACGGGGAGGAGGCGGATCGGGCTTCGGTGCGGCGAATCATGGGCGTCGGGCTCCCTTCGGGGGTCTTCGAGCGAGAGAATCGGTTGGATTGGCCCCGCTGTCTCGGGGGCGGGAATCGTCGAGGTCCGTCGGTGGGATCGTGCGGTTCCCGAAGTCCGGGCAATCCGCGTTGAGGTTCAGGCTACTGGCCCGACGGCTCCTCCGCAACGCCCGGCCCGTCGGCAGGGTGCTCCGACAGGTCCACGATCCACGCCCCCGGCACGCGTTTCTCAACCACCTGGCGGGCCATCGGGAACCACCAGGCACAGCGGTCGAGCACCTCCGAATCGGCCGACGCGACGACCGCCTCCGCAGGACCGGTGATCAACTCGGCGTCGGGGTTGAACGGAAGCTCCACCTCCCAGGCCCAGCCGCGAGCCGACGCCTCCTCGCGCAGAATCGCCGCCAGGCGACCGCTGTTCGACACCGGCCGGTCGAGCAGCCAGAGGCACGGGCCGACCCGCCACTCGGCCAGCGCCTCGCCGATCAGGTCAATCGCCGGCCGCGTTTCCTCGACCCGCCGATACGTGCCGTGCACCCCCGCCAGGTCTCGGAGCGAACCATCTCGGCCGAGCAGCAACGGCGCCCCTCCCAGCGCCGCCTCAATCGTCGTCAAGACGTTGAAGCCGTCGATCCGCAAGGTCCGTCCGGCGATCGTGTCGAGATCGAGCCGCCGGGCCAGCCGGCCCGTCCGCTGGGAGTCGGAGCAGGTCGACCGCACAACGGCCTTCCGCGAGCGATCGGGCAGCCGGTGGCGATCGCCGACGAGCTTCAGGCTCGACCCCTCGGCATAGCCCCGGCCCAGCAGCCAGGCCAGATCCGCCACCGCCTCACGAAGCGCTGGGATCGCCTCGGGAGCGAACAGCGAGGCGTCGCGCGGGTCGGCCCCACGGTGCGATCGGCGGTCGGGCATCGCGGCCATCCTCTCGCATCGAGACGGGCGGGCTGGTCCTTCCGGTCAGGTCCGGTCCCCCAAGAATCGCCCGTCGCCTCGAAGGCGGTCAAGCCCCGAAGGATGACGGGGATCGCTCGTCCCTCGGAAGGAAATCATCGGCACCGAACTTGCCGTTGGCATCCCCGATGGCAAATGCCGAGCCGGTCGACCACCCTCGATCCGGCGCTTCATCCTCATCGTAAGTGCGGGGAGTGTTGAGACACGATGGACGACACCGGAGAGACGATCCCTGACTACCAGGAGTCGCTTGCGGCGTTTCATCAGGCCTTTGGCGACGAGTTGCAGGCGATGATCGGGGCGTTGCCGATCAAGAACGGAAATCGGGTGCTCGACCTGGCCTGCGGCGACGGCCGATACGCGGTCTGGCTGGCCGATCGAGTCGGGCCGGATGGCCGGGTGGTGGCGGTCGATCTCAGCGGCGCGTACCTGACACTCGCCCGTCAGGTCGTCAATGAAGAGGACCCCGCGGGCCTCGTGCGCTTTGTCGAGGCCGACGTCTTCCGGGTCCCCCTGGAAGACGGGTCGTTTGACCTGGCCTGGTGTGCCCGGAGCCTGCGGAGCCTGCCCGACGCGGTCGAGGTGCTCCGCGGAATGGCCCGCCTGGTCTGTCCCGGAGGAGCGGTCGCCGTCCTGGAAGAAGATGCCCTGCATCATCTGATTCTTCCCTGGCCCGAAGACCTGGAGCTGGCCTTGAGACAGGCCGAGCTGGAGGCGTTGGCCGCTCAGATCGGCCGGCCGAGAAGCTACTACGCCGGCCGCCGCTTGCCGCAACTGGCCCGAGAGGCCGGCCTGGAACGGATCTCGGTCTCGACCCGAGCCATCGACCGCTGGGCGCCGCTTGCCGAGCCCGAGCGGGCCTTCATCGACCTGGAACTGGCCGCCCTGCGACGCCGAGTGACCAACCGGCTCGATCCCGAGATGCGCGAGGTCTTCCATCGCCTGGTCGATCCCGACTCCGACGCCTATCTGCCGGCTCGCCCTGACTTCACCATGACCTGCATCGAGCGGGTGGTGGTCGGCCATCGCCCCGCGTCCTGACCGGATCGGGCTGATGGAGCGCCAGGGCGAAAGTGCTCCCAAGCACCGCCCAATCACGTGTTTCTGGGTCATCACCGTCCGAGCAAAAGGCCGGTGAGGCAGAGACGCGGCGGAGGGAACCGTGTACAATCAAAATTACACGGCGGTTGGTTCCAGATGCTTCGATGCATGGAGGCGGCCGCAATGCACGTCTCGCGGCCCCGCGTTTCTCTGGATGGGGCTGCGTCCTGTCCGTCATTGGTTTCGTGTTCGACTTTTCCGAGCCGTCCGATTCGCTCTCCGACGCCGTTGAATGTCGGATCCCAAAAGGAGTTTCGATGATGCGCGGTCGTTATCCGTGCGGTGGGATGCAACGTCGGCAGTTCCTGGCGGGGGCCGCCGCGGCCGCCGCGGCATTGGGGGCGTTGCCGACCTTCGCCTCGGCCCAGCAGGCGCCCCGAGGGCGAAACCGCGGAGGGAACGCGGAGCCGGACGGAACGCTCGGCGTGCCAGGACCGTATCCGGGGCAGGTCATCGAGGCCCGCAACCCGGCGATGATTCGCGGCGGTGCCAAGAACCGCGAGGCGATCCGAGCCACCCTCGGCCGAGCCCTGACCGAGCTGACCGGCACCGATCACCCGGTCGAAGCCTGGCGGACCTTCGTCGAGCCGGGAGACGTGGTCGGCATCAAGGTCGTGCCCAACGGCCACCCGCAGCACCCGACCTCTCCCGAACTGGTCCTCGAAGTCATCGACGGCCTGCGATCGGCGGGATTGAAGCTGACCGACATCGTCGTCTTCGACCGCTACGAGTCCGAATTCCTTGCCGCCGGCTATCAGAACATCCTGCCCGACGGCGTCGCCTTCGGCGGCCTGACCCCGAAGGAAGGGGACGGCACCCAGTTGAAGCTCGACTTCGAGGGGGGCAAAGGCTTCTCCGGGTACGATCGTGACGAGTTCGTCGAGATGAACCTCGTCAGCTCCGGCCATGACCCGAAGGACGACCGCGCCTATCGCTCGCACCTCGGCCTGCTCGTCACCAAGCGCCTGAACAAGATCATCAGCCTCCCTTGCCTGAAGGACCACGGCGCCTCGGGCGTGACCGGCTGCCTGAAGAACATGAGCCACGGCCTGGTCAACAACGTCGAGCGGTCGCACTCGACCCCTGCGGCCAACGCCACCAACACGTTCATCCCGTCGATCGTCCAGCACCCGATCATCCGATCGAAGTGCGTCCTGCAGATCATGGACGGCATCCGAGGCATCTGGCAAGGCGGCCCGTTCGGCTCCAATCCCGATTGGGCCTGGGATTACAACGCTCTGCTCGTCGGCACCGACCCGGTGGCGATCGACCACGTCGAGTGGGACATCATCGACGCCAAGCGCACCGAGATGGGCGTCCCCGGCGTCGGCGCCGTCGGCAAGCTCGCGGCCGATCCGTTCAACCGCGAAGGCTTCGACATCCGCCAGCCGCAGCACATCGCCCTGGCCGGCAACCTCGGGCTCGGCTATTTCGACTACCGATCGCCGCTCGGCCGTCGTCGGTCGATCAACCACCGGGTCATCCAGGTCGGCTAGCGCACGGGTCGGAAGGCGCGACGTCCGCTTTCACCACCCTGATAGACTGTGCCGCGGACCCCTCACCCCGGCCCTCTCCCCGCGAGCAGCGGGGAGAGGGCGGACTTCATTAAACCCTCGTACCCGCTCGCGCGAGCAATATTTCCCTGCCTACTGCCTACTGCCTACTGCCTACTGCTTGGGTGGCCAAAGGCCAGGTGAGGGGGGCCGACGACCTCGACACGCAATTGGGAAACCGTTCGCATTAAATTCTGGTCATGCGATTACGCGTGCTGATTGCGGCGCAACTGATCTGGGTGTCCCTCGCCGGGGCCCTCTGCCGGGGCCTCTTGCCCAAGGCGATTGCCGAATGGGTCGAAGGCATTGTGGCCCCGACGTACCTGTTTGCCCTGTTCGGGTTCCCGGTGCTGGTCGTCCTCGCGGTGCGTCGGGAGCATTGGCCGGAATGGCGGTTCTGGCTGGTCGGCGTGACCCAGACGGCGCTGACGTTTGCCACCCTGCTTGCCGTTCTGCCGGCCGTCCAGTGATGCGGCTTCGCGCTGGTGGTCCGTTTGTCCCTTGACGCTTACCCTTCGAGCCGGGGTTTCCACCGTCTCGGGAAGACGTCGAAGGCCCCCTGGTAGGTTTCTTCCAGGGGAACCTCGACGCACCCTCGAGGCAAGAGAAACAGGGGCATGTCGGTCAGGCGATCGCCCACGGCGGCCGGCACGACGAAGGCACGGATCGTGTCGTCGGTCTCGTAGCTGGCGAGCGTCAGCGGGCGCTCCTGCTTCGGGATCGGGCGGCCGTCGATCGCTTCCCAGATCAGGGCGTGGATGCCGTTCGGGTCCCGGGGGCCGGGCGGCAGCAGGTCGAGGATCATCAGGTGGATCTTCTGATCGAGAAGAAAGGCCGCCTTGCGGACGAACTGCTCGATCGCCATCTGACTGTGTTTGTTCCCAGGCGAGACGACCTCGACAATCGCCACCACTCGATCATCGCTCACATGCCGAACCGTGACGCTCGCCGCCTTGCGCCGGTAGAACTCCATGTCGGTCTCGGCCGACGGGGCGAGCTTCGGCTCGGCCAGGGCAAGGCCCCCCACTCCCGGAGTCGGACCGAGGGCAGACCAGGAACCGTTCGAGCCGTCGGACTCGCCGTCCGGCGCGGCACCCTGGAGCGTCAAGACATCGGGGCCGAACCCGCCAGTCACCTGCTCGGCCATCGCGTAGTAATCCGGCGGCAGCATCCTGGCGTTCAGGGCACGATGGAGTTCCTCAACCCAGGAATGACGGAAATCGTGGAAGATCCCGGCCTCGACGCAGGTCCAGTCGTGAATCGGCATGGGGCACCTCCGGATCACTCAGATGATACCAAGGACGGCCAGAGGGCCGGCAAGGAAAGGGAACGGGCGCCCCTTCATGTTCCGGAGGCCGGGACCCCACGTGCGATCGACAAGGGCCCGCTCGCTCGCCTTGCGAAAGGATGTCACGCCGAGCCGTTGGTGCCGTATGCTTAAATGGGCCATGTCGTCGGTCGGAAGACTGGTTGACAAACTGAGACACAGGACGGGGTGGTGCGTTGCTTCGATCATGCATGGTGTCGTAAAATCGACCGAACCAGCACTTCTTCCCGATCGAATTCAATCTCAAGCGACGTGACAAAGGGTCTCCAACGTATCCGACGCGAGGACGGAGGGAGGAGCCTTGATGAGCAGTCTGGCGAGCAGGATGCGACAGTGGGCGACCGAGCAATGGGCTGCGCTGCGCGAGGCCCGTTCGTCCATCGTGGCCACGGCGTACGGCGTCAGTCTGCTGGTTCATCTGGCGATCCTCGGCATGCTGACGGTCGCCGGGATCTTGATGGGCCGCGAGGTCGCCCGCTCGATCGAGGCGTCGATCGTCGATACCGCCTTGCCCGATCTCGAACGGCTAGACGCCACCGAGCTGCTCGAAACCGACCTGGAGGCGACCCTCGACCCGATCCTCTCGAAGACCGCCCCGCGCTTCTCCCCTCGGATCGTTGAGGACATTGCCGAGCCCGACCCTGAGCTGCAGCTCGACCCCCTCTCGGTCGCGCCGTCGATGCTCTTGCCCTCGGCCACCACCCTGAGCACCCGCGTGCAACTGCGCGGAGACGGGGCCGAGCATGTCGATGGGGTTGAGGGGGCTGTCGATCGCCTCGCCCTGGAAATCCTCCGCCAGCTGGACAAGGGACGTGTTCTGGTCGTCTGGATGTTCGACGCCTCGGGCAGCCTGCACGCCGAACGCGAGCGCCTAGCCGAACACATCGGCAAGGTCTACGAAAACGTCCTGGCCCGGCCCGAAGGCTCGTTGGCCCACGAAGGGGGCCTGCTGACGATGGTCGTCGCTTTCGGATCGGGCCGCAAGGCGATGATCGACGAGCCGACCGACGACACCGCCGCAATCATCTCGGCCATCCAGGCCGTTCCGCTCGACGAAACAGGCGAGGAAACGACGTTTCAGACCGTGCTCGACGTCGCCCGCCGCTGGGGATCGTTCAAGAAGGAGAAGCAACCCTTCCGGACGATGGCGATCCTCGTCACCGACGAGGTCGGCGACGACGAGGAGAAGCTCGAACCGGCCATCGCCGCGGCGACCAAGGCGGACATGCCGGTCTTTGTGCTCGGCAACTCGGCCCTCTTCGGCCGGTCTGAAGGGTACACGGACTACACCGACCCGAAGACCGGCCAGTTCTACCGCCGCCTGCCCGTCCGCCAGGGACCGGAGAGTGTCGCCCTGGAACAGATTCGCCTGCCCTTCTGGTATCAAGGCCCGCAGCACACGGAACTCGACGCCGGCTTCGGCCCGCACGCCCTGAGCCGCCTGGCCGCCACGACCGGCGGCATCTACTTCGTCACCCGGATGGGCAGCAGCCGGCCGACCTTCGACCCCAGCGGCATGCGGGAATACCGGCCCGACTGGGTCAGCGCCGGCCAGTACCGCGCGGCCGCCTCTCGCAGCCCCTTGCGGTCGGCCGTCCTGGCCGCGGCCCAGATCACCCAGCAAAACCTGCCGGGCCAGCCCTCCCTGGTCTTCCCGACCGCCGGCACCCCGCAGTTCAAGGAGGCGATGGAACGCAACCAGACCATCGCCGCCCGGGTGATGTACACGGTCGAGGAAGCTCTCGGCCCGATCCAGTCGGCCTCCTCGTATCGCGACCGTGAAACCTCCCGGCGCTGGCAAGCGCACTATGATCTGATGAGGGCCCGCCTGCTGGCCGTCAAAATCCGATGCTACGAATACGACTGGGCCTGCGCCCAGATGAAGGTCAACCCTCGGCCCTTTACCAACGAGAAGTCCAACGCTTGGCGATTGGAGCCTGATACCGAGATCCACTATAGCCCCTCGGCCCAGAGGGCCGGAGAGGAGGCCCGCGAACTGCTCGAACGGGTCATGACCGAGCATCGAGGTACCCCCTGGGCCGTCCTCGCCCAGCGCGAGCTGCGCGACCCGTTCGGCTTCAAGTGGGTCGAGACCTATGTGCCCCCGCCTCCTCCCCCCTCGGACAACGCGGGAGCGGCCCGCAAGAAGAACCAGCCAAACGCCAATACTCCCCCGGCCCCCGTGCCCAAGTTGTAAGGAGCCCTCTGGCCCGGTAAGCTTGTGCAAGTGCCTGAGGGGCTGCGGAGCAATCAGCCCCGAACCATTCACGACCATTCCGCCGATCGCTCGACTCCTTCAGCCCCGTAATCCGCCTGAAATCGGTTTCCGCAGTCTCGAAGTTCGATCCCGTCCGTCATTGCAAGATTCAGATTCATTGACGTTCGTCTGTTTCCGATTCGAGCCCGAATGTCCCCGGCTCACGTCGCGGCCAGGGAATTGATCGAGAGCAATTGACCCCCCGAGATCGAGATTCCGCCTTGTGCTCCAGGTCCCGAAGCGGCCTGGAGCAGGTTCGACGCCGTTTCCCCCCGGTCGCCTGACCGCAAAGGAAGCCCGCGTCGAATCGACCGCAAGGTCACCGCCCCGGGAGGACCGCATGAGCACCCAGATCGCCCGCTCCGACGCCGACCTGCTTGGCACCGCCGGGACTCCGGCATCCGGCTCCCCCGGCGCAGTCGAGGCCATTCCGACCACCGAGGCGCCTGCTCGATCGGTCGGTACGTCACCCCCGAGCAACGGCAGCTCTCCCCCCGCGCCGGAACCGAGCAGCGCGGACGCTAAAGAGGCCAAGCCTGCCAAGCCTGCCCGGAAACCTCGGAGGAGACGGGGGGCTCCGGTCTGGAAATGGGACGCGCCGAGCTGGGGCGTTTCGTTGATGGTCCACCTTGCGGTCTTGATGGCGCTGGCCTTGATGGCCGTGGGGGGCCAGATCGAGCAACTTGCCGGCCCGATCGACGCCGGCACCGAGGAGAACAGCCTGGCCGACGAGGATCTGACCGCCATCCTTGCCGATCCCTCCGACGAAGAGCCCGAGCTGGCCGCTGGCGACCCGACGAGCATGCTCGCGCCCGGCGCTCCGTCGGCCACCCCGGCCATCCGGACAGCCACGGCCGAGGTCAGCGAGTCGAAAAGCCTCTCCGGCATGATTGACATTGCCGTGCCGACGCCCAGCACTTCGCTGATTCCCTCGACCGGCTCGCTCAACCGCGACCTCAGCGGCGGCCGGCGGATCAGCGGCGAGACGGGCCGACCGACCAACGGCTACGACGAAGCCCTCGACCAGCTCGCCCGAGAGATCCTGGCCCACCTGGCCACCAGCCGGGTCACCGTCCTCTGGGTCTTCGACGAGTCGGGCAGCATGAAGGACGACCAGCGGATGATCCGAGACCGGTTCGACCGGGTCATCAATGAGCTGCGCATCCAGGTTCCCACCGATCGCCGCGAGGCCGGCGACCTGGAGCACGCGATCATCGGCTTCGGCGAGAAGATCCACTACGAGAACTCCCGCCCCCGCGGCGACCTGGAGGACATCCGACAGGCCATCGACGGCCTTCGGGTCGACGAGTCGGGCTTCGAGTACACGATGAAGGCCGTCTTCGAGACCCTGGCCCGATACAGCCGGATCATTGAGAAGGACCGCAAGGTCCTGATGGTCCTGATTACCGACGAGTCGGGAGACGACGGCGACCTGGTCGAACAGGCTCGCCTGGCGATGGTCAACCGAGGGGTGACAGCCTATGTGCTCGGCCGTCAGTCGATGTTCGGCTACAACACGGTCCGGCTCCGCTACAAGGACCCGGTCACGGGCGACATCTACTGGCCGACGATCATCCGGGGCCCCGAGAGCGCCGGCCTCGAAATGCTCCAGTGGGACGGACTCTGGAAGGACCGCCACGACGAGCAGCCCTCGGGCTTCGCCCCGTACGAGCTGGCCCGGCTGGTCAAGGACACCGGTGGTATCTTCTTCCTCCTGCCCAACGAGGAAGAGCTGCGCAACCGGCCGAGCGGCGAAAAGGCGTACCCCTTCGAGACCCTCAAGGAGTACTCGCCCGACTACAGCCCTCGGGCCGACTACGCCTCACGGGTCGCTCAGAGTGACCTGCGCAAGACGATGAACGAGATCATCCAGCTCACCGATAAGGACTTCGGCTTCGAGCGGCACTTCCCGGTCAACCCGCCCGAGCTGGGGCAGAAAATCGCCCAGGAATTGCCCAGGGTCGAGGCCCAGCTCCGCGCTCTGAGGGAGATCGAGAACCGCCTCCGATCGATGGAATCGGCCCGAGACAAGGAGGCCAACCGCCGCTGGCAGGCCAACTACGACCTGATGCTCGCCCAGGTCGTCGCCTTTCAGATCAAGGCTTACGAATATCGGGCCTGTCTGGCCGAGATGGTCAATCTCGCCAACCAGGGGAAACTGAAGCCCAAGAACCCGCCCATCCCCAACCAGCGACGGACGGACTGGGTCATCAACCACTCCGGCAAGAAGAAGGCCCCGGCCGCGGAAACCGAGAAACGCTATGCCGAGGCCACCCAACTGCTCAACGAGGTGATCGAGCGCCACCCCGACACCCCCTGGGCCGACCTGGCGCAACTGACCCTCAACCGAGGCCTCGGCTGCGACTGGTCTGAGTGGAACGTCCACCCGGATTACGACAAGCGAGCCGCCCTGGTCCCGAAGTACTGACGGCCGCCGACGCTCGTCCACGAAGGGGGCCGGCCAATCGGCCGGCGAGCCCGAGAATCGATCGCGGTCCCGAAGCAATGGGGCCCGAGCCCGACGAGGCTCGGGGGCTTCCCTCGCTCGAAGGGGGGAGCTCGTCGGGCCGGTCGCTCGTGTGGTGGGCCGGTTGCGGTCGAGCGAGCGTCAGACCCTGTCTGAGCGATTCGCGATCGCGCCGAGGACCGATCGGGAATGTCACGCGCATGGGTTCGGCTCGGGGTGATGAGGCCACGGGGGTCAAAAGACCTTGGCCAGGGCGCGGAGCAGTTGCAGGGCGAACAGGACGACGGCGGCCAGGACGGCGGCGGCGACGGTGATCGTGAGGATCGTGGCCGCGACCTCGCCGCAGGTCCGTTCGAGCGTGGACGGCTCGTCGACCCCCCGGCTGACCCGGAGGACCCGGGCGATCAGGTAGCCGACCGACGGCCCGACGATCAGGAGCAGGCCGACGGCCATCCCCGCCCTGCCCTGCCCGACCGCCAGGAAGACCGCCACGACGGCCACGCCGATCATCGTCGTCGCCAGCGAGAGCCGGGGGCGGAGCCACGTCCCTCGGGACGGTTGCGGGTCGATCGCTGCCTCCGGCTTCGCCTCGGCGTTCGGTTCGACCGGGGGGGCGGTTGCCGTCGCGGGCAGATCGGCCCCGCAGAGCCAGCAGTTCGAGGCGCCGAGCAGGTTGGCCGTCTTGCACGTCGGGCAGGTCGGCGGCTCGGGCCAGGAGGCAGCATCGGTCGGGCGGTCGTCGGTCATGGGGAGGGGCTCGATCGTCGGGTGAGCGATCGCGGGATCCGGGGGTACGAACGGGTTGATGATGACCGATGAGGGCCGCGGAGTGCCACGGTCGAGCGTCCTGGGCGCGTTCGGGCGATTGACGGCGGGCGCTGGCGGCCGGTACGATCCAACGCCTTGGAATGGGGCGAAGGGATGCAACGGGTTCGGGACCGGATTCCGAACGCCGGGCGAGGGATTGGCCCCCTGCCCCTCGTGTTATTGAAGGTCTCCCGACCCGGGTGCTTTGACCGTGCGCATCTTGCTGACGAACGACGACGGGGTGTACGCCGCGGGCCTGCGGGCCCTGCACAAGGAACTGGCCAAGCTGGGCGAGGTGACGGTGATCGCCCCGGCGCTGGAGCAGAGCGGCGTCGGCCACGCGATCACCTTGCTCGACCCGTTGATCGTCTCGTCGATCGACGACGTGGACGGCTCTCAGCTGGGCCAGGCCGTCGAGGGGAGCCCGGCCGACTGCGTGAAGCTGGCGATCTACGAGCTGATGGACCGGCCGCCGGACCTGATCGTCTCGGGGATCAACCACGGGGCGAACGCGGGGATCAACGTGCTGTACTCGGGCACGGTGGCCGCGGCGATCGAGGGGGCCTTCTTCGAGATCACCAGTATTGCCGTCTCGCTCGAATACAGTGAGCACTTCGACTTCCCCTACGCCGCCCGGCACGCGAGGCGGGTGATCGAGACGATCCTGAGCAACAACCCCCCGGCCGGGTCGCTGTTCAACGTGAACATC
This sequence comes from Tautonia rosea, assembly GCF_012958305.1. Classification (NCBI taxonomy): domain Bacteria; kingdom Pseudomonadati; phylum Planctomycetota; class Planctomycetia; order Isosphaerales; family Isosphaeraceae; genus Tautonia; species Tautonia rosea. Next base: position 371,086 of record NZ_JABBYO010000008.1, read on the forward strand.
CCGTCGCACAACCGAGGGGAGCCGAAGGGGATCAAGGTGGTGCCGATGGGGGTCGGCCGCCACGGCGAAGGCTTCGAGCGCCGCCGCGACCCGAGGGGACGCACCTACTACTGGATGACCTACGCCCCCCCCTTCCGCCTCGAAGGGGAGGAGAGCGACGTCATCGCCCTGGCCGATGGGAACATCACCGTCACCCCCTTGCAGTTCGACATGACCCGCCAGACCCAACTGGACCAGGTCCGCGGCTGGACCTGGCCCGGGCCAGAAACCTCCTGAGCCGATCCGCCCGCTGTGGTCCTCCCAACGGTTCTGATTGACGCCCGGTGCGCCCCCTGAGTTGAGGCGGTGCGCTTCGGGCGTTTGTCGTAAGGTGTGACCAGGCAAACAGAACAGGCGTAACCTTCGGTTCGTTTCGGGAACTCTGCCCGGGGATTGGCTTCGTTTCGTCAGGGTCGGCGGGGTGGCCCGGGCGTGCCGCTGGTCGGGGAAATGGGTTTGTTTCGTCATGTCGGGCTGATCGACCCGCCTGCCAAGGCCGGTGCCTAGGGCCGATCGGGGTTGGTGCGCTTGGATGTCAGGGTGGAAGCTCTTTTCTTGTAGGGAGATACGGGAATTCTTCCGGTTCGTTTCGGGATTTCCTCGGTCACGATGGTTCTGCGGTCGGGCCTCACACGGGGCCGGCGACGTCCTGGCCGGGAGGTGGGGTCGGCGTGGTGGCTGTTTCGTCATTGAAGACGTGGGCGCACGGAGTGTGAGACGAGCAGGCAAGGGTGGGCACATGGAAGAATGATGGCGTTCCGCGAGTTATGGGCCGGAGCCTTCCGGGAACGAGTGGGGTGCCCTCCTCTCAATATGATCGAGATGGGAGGGGGCTTCAGTCACTATTGAGGGGTCGGATTTTTTTGGCGAGGGTCGGTCATCGGTAGGAAGTCCAGGACACCGCGGCCAGGGGCGGGGCCTCCTGAGTGTCTCCCGCATTTGAGGGAATCGAATGGGGAGAGACGACCGCTTCCGGGCCTGGATGAGCGGCGGCCGGGGTTGCTTGGCGTGGTCTGGGGTTCGACAATAGGAACGGAGTGGTGGGGAATCGCTGGGTAGAACGGGGGTGAGTGATGACGGATCCGAGCGTGAAGGACCAGGCACGCAGGCTCGTGGATCGGCTGCCGGACGATGCCACGTGGGAAGACTTGCAATATGAGATTTACGTCCGGCAGGCGATCGAAGCGGGGTTGAAGGATTCGAAGGAGGGGCGGACCGTCTCGATCGAGGAGGCGAGAAGGCGGTTCGGGATCGAAGGATCATGATCGTCCGCTGGACGGAGTCTGCGCTGGCGGATCTCGAGGCGATCGAGGCATTCATTGCCAGGCATTCGCCTCGGTATGCACGGGCCATGGTGGGTCGGATCTTCCAGAGGTGTGAGCAGATCGCGGCCCTGCCCGGTGCCGGGCCGATGGTCCCCGAGTTCGAGGACGCGACCTTGCGGGAGGTCTTTGAGCATCCGTATCGGATCGTCTATCAGCTCGTTGATGAGGAGCGGATCGACGTGGTGGCGGTTGTCCATGGGGCGCGGCGCTTGCCGCATATGTGACCTTGACCGTCGGCTGCCACGGCGTCCTCGATGGACCTCATGGCAGGTATTGCATGCTGAGCCCCGTCGCGGGAGAGCGCTCGGGACAGATTGGCCCTCATGACGCCTCGCGTGTCTGCATTCTTGGGACTGCGCAGACGGTGTCCGGGTCAGCAGTGGTGTTATTATCACGTTGGAGCGAATAACTGGCGGGCGTCGGCCATCGCTGCGGTTCGCGTGCGCGTCGAGTGTATTGGGGATTGGGAGCGCACGGGATCACGACTTCGATGAGTTGTCGGAGCGACGGGATCGCGAGTCCTCGGTTCCGCGTCTGGTTGGTGAGTGTGCAGGGTGGGTTTCCTCTCGACCTCACCTTGCCAGGCGACCGAGGGATCGGCCTGCTCCCCATCGTGACGATTATCCTCCTGAATTCGGAATCACACCCATGAAGCGTGTCATCGTCACCGTTGCCGTGTTGATTGGCCTGGGAAGCCAGCCGGCGCGGGCGCAACAAGGGATGGAACCGACGCTCGGCGATCGGGTCATGGCGTATGCCGGGAATCTCGCATACGAGGGTACACTCGGGGTTGCTCAAGGTTTGGGGAGTGTTTTGGGGGAAGCGGCGGGGACCGGAATCAAAAACTTCTTCTTCCCCTCGAACTCGGATGGTACGGTTGATACACAGGTCTTTCAGGATGTTTTGAAGCGTGTGGAAGCAAGCGATGCGGAACGGCGCGCGGAGATCGCGGCCCTGAGGGAGCAACTCCGCGACACGATGACGCATGCTGAAGTGCATACCATGATCATGAACTATCTCTCCAGCGTGAATGAGGAGCTGGCGGAGATCAGCCGACAGGTGCAGGAACAGCGGCGGGTCCAGGAGATTCATGCCTCGATCCTGGCAAATCAGAGTAAGGACATCCTCGAACTGTTCCGGGGCCAGGAGGGGTTGTCCCGGGAATTGCTCGATTTCCGGGTGGCTGTGGAGGAGGACTTCGAACGTCAGAGCGAGCGTCTGAACAGTGTCGAGGAGGAGATGAAGAGCCTGAGGCGCGACTATCCTCGCTACCGGGCGAACCAGCAGGGAGAACTCCTGGCCGTGGGGGCCATCCGCTTGCTGGAGAAGGGTGATCATCGCGAGGCACTCCGGTCGTTCCGGTATGCCCATGCGTACGACCTGACCGAACCCTGCTACCTCTACGGCATGGCCCTGGCGTATCGGGGGCTTGGCGAGCAGGGAGAGGCGGAGGTTTATGCGGCCCGAGGCATCGCGGCCGATCGGAAGCGCTCTCTGGTCTACAGTCGGGTCTGGCAGAACATGTCGTACCGGATCCAGGGGCCCGACCGACGCTGGCTCGAAGGCCTCCGGGAGGATCCGGTCTATGGGGTCAAGGTGCCGGGGATGGTCAGCCTGCCGGCGACGCTGCTCGATTGATTGAGACTCGTCGGGCCTGCGACGCGGACCGATCGCCTGGCCGCTTGGCGCGATCGGTCCGCGCCACGGACATCACGGAGTGTAGTCGAGGGCCTGGTGGGCGAGGCGGAGGTCGGGGCCGAGGTGGACCTGGACGTTGCGAGAGGCAGGGCGCTCGCCAGGCGATCGCAACCACCCGACGAGCATGGCGTGGAGGGGGGCGGGTTAGCGCGACCGTTGCCGACGCCTGGCGAAGACGATTCCGAGGCCGCCGAGCGCGACGAGGATCAGGGTCGAGGGTTCGGGGATAATGGTGGTGCGGGTCTCACCCGTGATGATCGTTCCACCGTTGGGGGCGCTGAACGCCGCGAACGGAGAGTTCGGGCCGGATGTGAAGAACTTGAAGGCGTCGTACTCGGTGCCTGGTTGCAGCACGGCCTGCGGGTTGTCGGGGTCGGGGCCGGCTTCTGACAGCCAGTAGAACGCGACGGAGGTACTGTCTCCCCAGAGCCAGTCGACCTCGGTGGTGTCGATTGAGAAGGACGAGGGAGGCGTCGCGCCGATCGGCCGGATGGAATCGAAATCGAATCCCAATTCCCAACTCTCCTTGGCGATCAGGGCGGAGATCCAATGGTCTCGCGCGCTTAAGCCGTCGATGGAGGAGATGCCGGAGATCGCCGTGTCCTGGATCAGGTCGTTGCCGACCCCGAATGCCCAGGTCGTCATGGATGGTGTGATGTAGAAGGTCCCGGTGTAGGCGTTCCCCGGGTTGTCCGGAGGTACGAGGACCTCCCTGATCTGCGTTGCATGCGTCGCATTGGCGAGCAATACGACCAAGGATACGACGAGAACGAATGTTCTTGCTCTTTTCATGGTAATGTGTTGACTTCTATGAAAGAGCATGGACGTGAACGCGATGATGTCACCTGAGCTTAGGGGGGTGGGCTCAGGGCGTCAAGGGTTTTTGAGTTGAGTGAGTTTACGACCGTTTCGGTGGTGAATTCTGGCAACAACCGGCGTTACCGGGTTGTGGTGATATTGGCGATGATTTATGGGTTGCGCGGGCTGATCGCGAGTGAGGAGGATTGGAAGGGTCTTTCGGGCGTTGTGCGAGGGGGGTGTTGAGGGCGGCTTAGGGCCGTAAACTGCCTGTGCGTGCCGGACCGGGAGAGCGTGCAGAAGCCGGAGAATTTGCGTTCGCCCGAAGGGGTGGACCGGGGTCGGGTGGACCCCGGGCGCTGAGGGGGCGGTTTGCTGAGGAGGGGATGGGCGGGGTCGAGAGGACGAGACTGTCTCGATCGGCGAGAGGGGGTTGGTGATGAGAGCGGAGTTCGATTGCGCGGGTCGTCTCGGTTGCTCGCCAACCGGGGTCGCGAAGCGACGAGAGGTTACGGAGATGCATCCCGGCGCCTCTTGCGGCTGCGCCGCCCCGGTTGGCGAGCAACCGAGACGACCCGTGATTGTACCTCGGGATGATTCCATTCGCCCGCGTTCGAGAGGAGTGCGTGAAGGACGAGGGTTTCGAGCTGTTGGTCCTGAACTCGTGCTCGGAACGCCTTGAAGAACGGACGCGAGGACCGTCGCAGGCTCTGAGCGAGGCCTTGCTCTTTCGGAGGGGCATCCATCCTGATACGCTTGGTTGAGTGTGAGAGGAAGGCGTTCCGGGTGTGCTGGACATTGGAGCACTCGGGACGCCCGGGAGAGCACGAGGGGAGGAGTGGCGTGATGAGACTGCGGCACACCTTGGTGAAGGTGTTCGTGTGGGGCGGGTTGGGGGCGGTGGTGGTTGCGAGCAGCGGGGCCGAGGGGGGGCAGGAGGTCAGGAGGGACGCGAGGCCAACGTTGGAGGAGGCGTTTCGCGGGTGGGACAAGGGGTTTTCGTCGGATCGGAAGGATGATCGCGTGGATGCGCTGCGATCGATGTTGCCTCGCAAGGAGGAGATCGCCTTGCTCTTTCCGGAGCAGGTCGATCTCCTGTGGCCGATTCTGGACGAAGGGCACACGGCCATGTTGGAGAACGTCGACCAAATGGCCGCGCAAATGACGAGAGGCGGGGGGATCACCGCGATCAAACCGATTGACGTGAGAGCCGACGCGAGGCGAGCGGAGGGGCCGTACCGCGAGGTGCTGGCCATGATTCCGCAAGACGTCGAGGTCTTCGAACTGGTCGTGACGCGAGGGCGGTCAACCTCGGGGAGCAGCGCGTATCTCTACGTCAACAATCGTTGGTGTTGGGTCCGAGGTTTCGAGGCGATTCCGAAGCTGTTGGAATCGCTCCGATGAGATCGATCCGTCGAAGCGCGACGGGGGGGCGTTCGTTGCCGAACGTCCTTAGGTGTCGGGGGCGTGGGGGTTTCGAGCGCAAGGCGGGGCGATTGGGAGCGAGCCGGCGCTGGTAGGCCGGCTCGCGGATGGACTCAGTCGGCGTCTTGCAGGAGGATGACCTGGCGGTCGCCGAACGCGAGGCCGGGTTGAGGGAGGGTGAGCACGGGCAGCACCTCGGTCGGCAAGACCCGTGGCTTGCCGATCGAGTTGGAGAATTCCGTGGCGGAATCGACGGAGAGTTCGGTCGTGGGGTTCAGCAAAATTTGCTGCGTCTTCACCAGGCTGATCCAGAGGTTCATGCGAGCGGTCATCAACCGAGCGGCATCCGTGTACGTCAGCACAAGAAGATGAATGTCTTGATCTCTGTGGGTGGTGATCCAGCTCTGATCTGACATGAGCTCGACGGATGCGACGATGATGTTCAGGCGGTTCGTCTTCAGTTGAATGCCTGCCCGTTTGGTGCCGATTAAGACGGACTCGACGGAGACGAGGTGAGGCGGGAGGGGGTCGCCTTCACCGGGATTCAGGCGTAACGGATCGGTCGGGGAGGTGCCATCGACCTGCAGAAGGGTGCGATCGAAGGCGGTCCCCAGCGCAAAGGTTCGTTCTGTCTGCAGGTGATCAGGAACAGGGGAGTCGCGATCGGGTTGAATGATGAGGTTCAATCCCTCGTTGAGGTGAACGTGCAGCAGGCCACCTTCCAGGCGTCGAATCTCGCATTGCTGGGCCATCGCGACCGAGACTGACGTGTGCGAGATGACCAGGAACGCGACGACGCGCAAACCGAGAAGGTGGTTCATGAATGTTCCTTGTTCGAATCGTTGGAACCCGTCGGGCCGACGCTTGGCGAGTGGTCCTCGCCAACCGATCGCGAGGCGACGATCGGGAGGAATGGTCGCTCGCTATCCCATGTTGCCGGAGAAGCTGGCCCGGCCGACGATGAGGGGGTCGGTCTGGCCGATCTTGCTGAGGTCCTTGCCGGTGTAATCCTGGGAGTGGAGCACGTAGCGCATGGCGTTGAGCCGGGCGCGTTTCTTGCAGTCGGTCTTGACGACGATCCAGGGGCACTCGGAGTGGTCGGTGTGGAAGAACATGGCTTCCTTGGCGGTGGTGTATTCATCCCACTTGTCGAGCGAGGCCATGTCGATGGGGCTGAGCTTCCACTGTTTGAGGGGGTGGATCTGCCGCTCCTTGAACCGTCGGCGCTGCTCTTTGCGGCTGACCGAGAACCAGAACTTGATCAGTTGGATGCCGCTGTTGACCAGGTGGCGCTCGATTTCGGGGGCCTGGTGCATGAAGGCAGCGTACTCCTCGTCGGTGCAGAAGCCCATGACCCGTTCGACCCCGGCGCGGTTGTACCAGGAGCGGTCAAAGAGGACGATCTCGCCGTGGGTGGGCATGTGCTGGAGGTAGCGCTGGAAGTACCACTGGCCGCGTTCCTCGTTGGTCGGCTTCTCCAGGGCGATGACGCGGGCACCTCGGGGGTTGAGGTGTTCCATGAAGCGCTTGATCGTGCCCCCTTTGCCGGCGGCGTCGCGGCCTTCGAAGAGGATCACGATCCGCTGGCCGGTTTCTCGGACCCAGGCCTGCAGCTTGAGCAACTCGACCTGCAGGTGATATTTCTGGCGTTCGTAGCTCTTGCGAGACAGGCGGTTCTTGTACGGGTAGACGGCGCCGCGCCAGTCGTCGACCAGCTCGTCGTCTGGGCTGATGGGCAGGCGGGTCTCGAAGTTCTGCCAGCGTGAGAGGGCCGTCTTGAGTGCCTCGGCGTCGTCGGGCGAGGCCCCTTCGAGGATGGCTTCGAGGGTTTTCAGGGCTTCCTGGTAGCTCTCGGGTTTGGGCTGCGAGGTGTTGAGCACGTCTTCGGCGGCGCTGGCCTGTGCGTCCTGAGCTTCGGCGCTCTGCTGGAGCACGGTGAAGGTTTCGACGTTCCTGGCCAAGGCGTCGGCATTTTCGGTTGGGAGGTCTCTGCCCTGAGTATTCTGGCTCATGACGCTGTTCCCCTCCGCCGCGATGGATCCCAAAGGGTGAGACACGCTGACGAGGACCCAAACTCCCGCGAGATCCGAGGACCCGATGCCGCAAGAGCAGGATCACGATTCGTTCCTGGCCGCGCTCCTGCCGAGCGGCCCGATTGAGGTTGGTGGACGATCGACGGCCAACCCCCGGCCCTCGCACGATGAACCAATCGTCTCCACGCATCTCTTTGATTCTAATCCAAGGGCACGTGGCATGCCAGACGCGGAATTCCGAGCGTGCGCGACCGCAGAGGGTGTCTTTCCGGAAGACCACTCGGCTGGCCTCCGGATCATCCATCGTCGGGGCGGCCGGGGTCGAGGCGACCGCAGGCACCCCGACGGGGACCGAACGCGGGTCAATCGGCCTGCTCGGTGAGGCGCTTGATAAAGGAGACTTCCTCGGGGCGGTAGGGGGTGCCGTCGAGGCGAAAGATGTCGTGGAACCAGACGGGGGGCTCGGAGTCGTAGGGGTTCTGCCAGGAGTCCCAGGGGTAAATGGTGTTGGAGCGGCCGGCGACGAAGCCCCAGCAGTACGCGCCGACGTGTTGAGCCTTGAAGTAACCGAGGATGGGGTCGAAGGTGCTGCCGTTGGGGCGGGCCATGAACTCGGTGCAGAGGAGGGGTCGGCCGTAGCGGCGGAGGTTCTCGACGCAGCGGGAGGCGCGGTCGAGGGGATCGTAAGAGTGGAAGGTGATGATGTCGGACTGCTCAAGCTGGACGCGCTCGGTGGGGGAGAGGCGGTCGGGGTCGGACCACTGGCCGATCCAGACGCCGGAGGTGAGCGGTTGGCTTGGATTGGCGGAGCGGGCCCAGGAGAAGCAGCGTTCGAGGAGTTCGAGGGTGCGCTCGCGCTTGCCTTCGGGCTCGCGGTCGAGCTTGTTGCGGCCGTAGCTGTTGTCGTTGGTGTTATCCGGCTCGTTCCAGAGGTCCCAGGCGTGGACGCGGGGGTCGTCCTTGAAGCGGGAGATGACGCCGACGGTGTAAGCCTTGAGAAGTTCTTCACGGTCGGGGTTCATCAGGTCGTCGGCGCCGGGGGACTGGACCCATCCGGAGTTGTGCACGCCGGGCTCGGGGTCGCGCTGGGGGCCGAGCTTCGGGTGGGGATCCCAGACGCTGTCGAACAGGACGAACATGACGCCGATATCATGACGGTCGGCGATGGCGAGGAAACGGTCCATGCGGTCGACGAAGCCGTCGGCGTCCTGTTCCCAGAGCAGGTGATGCAGATAGACGCGAATGCTGGTGAATCCGAGATCCTCGGCCCATCCGAGTTCGCGGTCGATGGTCTCGGGGTCGAAGGTGTCGGCCTGCCACATTTCAAGCTGGTTGATGGCGGTGCTTGGGTTGTAATTGCAGCCGACGAGCCAGGGGAGGCTGTCGTACCAGGCGTTGGCCCGTTCGGGGGTCCAGCGCTCGCGACCCTGGTCCTGATCCTGACCGTGAGTCGGGCTGGCGCTTGAGGAAGCAAGGGTCAGGGCCAGTGCGAAGGGGAACAGGAGCTTCGGGGAGAGGTGGGGTGTGCTCATGGGGTCTCCGATCCGATCCGAATTGCCGCTCGTTCTCGTCGAGCCGAGGGAGGGGGCAAGGATGGCCTCAGGCGCTCGATCGAGCGGGTTTTTTTTCGGGGCGACCTGACCTGGGCGCCGGCGAAAAGGCCGACATCCTGCCCGGTCAGCGTAGCAGGCGTCTGGCGGGCGATCAACGAGCAGTGGTCCTGTTCGGGAGCGTCACCCTGCCCTGCCCCTTGCCGCCGGGCCGGGCCGATTGCTCGACTCGACCTGGCTCGGGTCGGGTTTGCAGCAGGGAGCCGCGCCATGACTCACGAGGGGTCTGCTTCGCGTCTCCGGAAGGAGGTGATGAATGAAGGTTGCGGATCGTTCCGCGTCAGGAGGAAACGCGTGGGAACGCGGAGAGTTCCCGGCCCCGCCTCCCCTCGTTGGCGTTCCTCGCCAGGAGGGACGGGGCCAGGTTCACCCTCTGCGCCTCAATCCTCGAAAACGTTCGCCCCGGATGGGGCGGTGTTCCCGAGGATCAGGCTCAAGGAGAGCAACAGTTTGCCCCGGTTGAAGACGCCTCCTCCGCGCTCGCCCGCTCGGTTGCGGAGGACCTGGCTCCGGCTCAGGGTCGTCGTCCCCTCGTTGTAGATGCCGCCGCCGTCGGCCGTTGCGACGTTGAAGCGGATCCGGCTCCGCAAGGCGGTCAGGACGCCGCCTCTGGCGTTGAAGATGCCGCCACCGTTGCGGGAGGAGTTGCCGCTGAAGGAGGAGGTGGTGATCGTGGCCGTGCTGGAGGAGGCGTTGTAGATGCCGCCGCCCCCGCGGTCGGCCGAGTTGCCGCTGAAGGAGGAGGTGGTGATCTCTGCCCTGCCCCCGTTGAAGATGCCGCCGCCGAACGAGGCCGCCGAGTTGCCGCTGAAGGAGGAGTCGGTGATCGTCGCGGTGCCGCTGTTAAAGATGCCGCCGCCGCCGACGATGCCGAACTCTTCATCCTCATTGAACCCCAACGCCGAGTTGCCGCTGAAGGAGGAGTTTGAGATGGTTGCGGTGCCTTCATTATACAGGCCGCCACCCTGCCCCCCCCCCTGTGTTGCTGCTGAAGGAGGAGTCGGTGATCGTCGCGGTGCCGCTGTTATACAGGCCGCCGCTGGTTCCGGAGGAGTTGCTGCTGAAGGAGGAGTTTGAGATGGTTGCGGTGCCGCTGTTATACAGGCCGCCGCTAATTGTGGAGGAGTTGTTGCTAAAGGAGGAGTTGGAGATGGTTACGATGCCACTGTTATACAGGCCGCCTCCCTCCCAGAGCGCCGTGTTGTCGCTGAAGGTGGAGTCGGTGATCTCTGCCCTGCCCCCGTTGGAGAGTCCGTAGCCTGTGTTGCCATTGAAGGAGGAGCTGGAGATGGTCGCCGTGCCCCGGTTGGAGAGACCACTGCCTGTGTTGTCGCTGAAGGAGGAGTCGGAGATGGTGGCGGTGCCCCGGTTGGAGAGACCACTGCCTGTGTTGTCGCTGAAGGAGGAGTTTGAGATGGTTGCGGTGCCGCTGCTAAAAATACCGCCGCCCGAAAAAGCCGCCTCATTGCCGCTGAAGGAGGAGGTGGAGACAGAGACGGTCGCGGTGCGGTGGTTATAAATGCCGCCGCCGCCGCCGCCGCCCTCCTCATCATCGTAATAAGGCGCCCTGTTGCCGCTGAACGAGGAGTCGGAGATGGTGGCGGTGCCATAGTTATACAGGCCACCGCCCCATGCACCTGCTTCATTCCCGCTGAAGGAGGAGTTTGAGATGGTTGCGGTGCCGCTGTTATACATGCCGCCGCCGCGTAAGGTGGTGTTGTCGATGAAGGAGGAGTTGGCGATGGTTGCGGTGCCGCTGCTAAAAATGCCGCCACCGCGTTCGGCGGAGTTGCCGAAGACGACGATTTCGGTGAGGGCCAGTGATCCCTCATTGGAGATTCCACCACCGTTTTCGGCCCGACCGCCGGTGATCGTCAGGCCGGAGAGGGTAATGTTGGCGCCGGCCGAGACGACGAAGACGGAGAAGTCTGGCGTGTTCTCGGGGGGGTTGCGGGCGACGGTCAAGGTCTCGGCGCCGGGGCCGGTGATGGTCAGTTCGCCCGTCAAGTCGGGGAGGGCCGTGGTCAGTTCGATCGTGCCGGCCAGGTCGTCGGCGAAGACGATGTCGTCGGCGCGGTCGGGGTCGGCGTTGGCCTGCACGATCGCCCAGCGGAGCGAGCCCTCGCCGTCGGGGTGGAGGTTCATGACCTCGAAGGTCGAGAGCAGCGTCCGGTCCTCGAGCATCTCCAGCCGGATGCCGGGCCGGTGGCGGCGTGTTCTGGTCCCGCGATTCAGGGATCGGAGATCGCCGGGGCGTGGTGTGTTTGAGGTGTTGCCAATGCGTCGACAAATGGAACCGGTCGCTTCATTGAAGAGTCTCATCGGTGTTCCCTCGCGATTGATGCGCGGACGTTCCCTGTCGGCCTCGCGTCACGCGCCGCGAGTCCGTGTCGTTTGCGCTGCCTTCAGCGTCCTTGTTCAAACCTTTCTACTGTCGCGTCCGCCCGGAGCGACCCCGGGCCGCTCGGGACCCGGAGGGTTGGTTCCGGGGGCAGGGCTCAGGAGGTCATTGCCTGGCGGCGACGACGATTCCACAGCAGGCCCAGGCCCGCCAGGGCACTCGTTGCCGTCAGCGCCAGGCTGGACGGCTCGGGGATGGGGATGGCGGACAGGCGGATCTGGAAGGAATCGCCGGAGCCGAGGCCATTGAGGGCGATCCTCCAGTCCAGATCGGGATCGATCGGGCCGCCCGCGTCGCCGAGGACCAGGGCGTCGAAGGGTTCGATCGCCGGATTGAAGGACATCTGCGCCCTTGTGGATGAGAAGGATCTCGACGAAAGACCCCCGGTGGCGCCCGGGATGATCTGCCAGTCGTTTGTGTCGCCCAGCTCCCAGGTCGCGCCGCCTTCGAGTTCGACGGAGAAGCCGGACCAGGGGAGCCCGGTCAGGTTGAGGTGGAAGCCGCTGAAGAAGATCGTCGAGTCCGTATCATTCGGCCCCAGCAGGACATCCAGGAGGACCGGCTGCGTGCTGAGCCAATCGACATCGATGTCGAGCTTGTTGGGGCTGGAGAAGTCGTAGATGACGTTGCCGTTGTCCTCGAGGACCGTGATCGTGGCCGCTTCCAGAGCATTGCCGCCGAAACCCGTCGTTATCCAGATCAATGCCGCAAAGACGACAGCTACTCCGCTCCTCTGCATCGCACATTTGCTCTCAGCACTTCGATCTTCCATCAGAAGACCCTCATTTTATCAAAAGACCCTGCCGCCCTGCCGGGAGGCATCAGCAAGAAACGGGAGCAAAAAAAAGCCCCGCGAAGCGCATCAGTCGCTTCGTGAGGCCTTCATGACCGTCCCCGCGAACCGCCATGAGTTCGCGAGGGATTTATCCCCAACATAAGAGGGTCGGTCATGTTCTGTCAACAGCATCGAAAAGGCTCCTCCCGTGGACGGCTGCGCAACGCATGTAATCGTGATATTGAAGTTTGGAAATCCTGTTGATTGCCAAAACAAAATTGCGTGTTTGCTCTATCTCGACTCCGTTGCGAGGGAACGGTCCCCCTTGCCTGTGATACCTTTCGATCGCCATACTCGATCCGAGGCGGACAGGAAGCACCATCCTCTGGACGGGATGGCGGCCACCCATTGACTCCACGACGTTGAGGAACTCCCTGTGATGCATAAGCTTTCGATCGCTGTCTCCCGGCTCATCTTGGGCGCGGCCCTGGTGGTGGTGGCCGGATGCAACGGGGGAGGGTCGGAGGGATCGCCGACGGCGTCGGGATCAGGGGCGGGGGGCAGTCCGCCGCCGCCGCCGATGGTGGACGCGAATGCGCCGCCGCCGCCTCCGGTGGTGGCGGGGGCTCCGGCCGATGCGCCGGTGCAGTTGCGGAGGACGATCGGGCAGACGACCGGTGACGTGCGCGACTTTAACGCCGAGATGCAGAGCGGGCAGAATATTCAGGTCTCGACCGGTAAGATCACGGCAAAAGATCCGATCACGCTGCAAGGCAACGCCTATGTTTCGATTATCGGGCAGGCGGCCGTCTTGCAGATCCAGCATGCCTTGAACCTGTACAACGCCCTGAACGACCGCTATCCGAGCGATTTCGAGGAGTTCAAGCGCGAGATTCTCGACGCCAACGGCATCCGATTGCCCCAGCTTCCGGCCTATCAGGAGTATGCGTACAAGGCCGATACGCACGAACTGGTGGTGCTGGAATATCCTGACCGGATGGAGGCGCTTCGCGAGCAGGTCCGGGGGGGAACCCCGTGACGGGGATCGAGTGATGATTCGGATCGCCGTTGATCCCAAACGGGCTGAGCCGCCTGTGTGACGGACGAACCCGAGGCGTCACCGATGTCTTGGGAAGTGAGTAAGGACGCTGGAGCCGATGAAAACCCTTCCTTTGTCAATTCCACCAATCCGCGCGTTCCGCCTCCGTCGATGGGGGCATTCTTGAGGGTCAGCCATGTCCGTGAAATCGAAAGTGGTCGAGGGAGTCCTCAAGCAGTTCCGTCGCCGAGGGCTTCAGATCACGCGGCTTCCGTTTCCGAACGACCATCCGCTGAACCTCTTGACCTTGCTTGCCGATCGGATTCCGCATACCGGGGCCGACTTCTCGCTGGTGCAAATCGGGGCCAACGATGGTATCTCGAATGACCCGGTGCACGACTTAATCATCGAGCGCGGGTGGTCGGCCCTGCTGGTCGAACCGTTGACGGATGCGTTTGATCGCTTGAAGAAGACGTATGAGAACGTGGATCATGTGCAGTGCGTCAACTGTGCGATTGGGCATAGCGACGGGACGATGACCCTCTGGCGGGTGGCAGAGGCGCCGGGGAGTCCGGCAAGCCGTTGCACGTCGTTTTCGAGGGCGGTGCTGGCCAAGCAGTATCGGAGCATTCCGAACCTGGAGAGCCGGATTCAGCCGATCGAGGTGCCGTCGTTCACGCTGCAATCCTTGCTGGAGCGTTGCAAGGTTGGTCGGATCGACCTGTTGCAGATTGACACCGAGGGGTTCGACTTCGAGGTGATCAAGATGATGTTCTCGACCCCGATCCGGCCGGGGATCATCAATTTTGAGAATAATCACCTTTCGTACGAAGACAAGGTGGCCTGCGCTCGATTGCTCCGCGAGCAAGGGTACCGGTATCTCTCGTTCGGCCGCGACACGACGGCGTTTCGTACCGAGGGGGCAGTGCCGGCGTGAGGCGGCAAGCCGAGGACAACGTAGGGTGATTGCTTGAGAATCACCCTGCGTTTCGGTTGGCCTCTGATGGATTCTCGGTGAAGGGCTCGGCTCAGCGAGTCCGGGAGAATCGGGCCATGTAGCCGGCGACGTTCTCGGGGGTGCCGCCGGCGGGGACGGTGGTGACGTCGATTCGGGTGACCTGCCAGATGGTGGGCTCCACCTCGCGGAAGCCGACCGAGAAGCCGATGCCGGGCAGCGGGGTGGCGTTGTAGTCGGTGCCGAGGCTAGAGGAGCGTTCCTCCCACTGGGCCTGGGCGAGGAAGTCGGCCTTGCCCATGCGGGTGGCGCGCCCGGCCTGGATCTGAAGCTGGGCGATCCGGACGAACTCGAACTCGACGTTGGCGAGCGTGCCACGTAGGAGAGCCTTGGTGAGCATGCCGACCTGTTTTTCGAACTCAGGGGCGAGGTGCGACTCGAAGCGCTCGAAGTCGCTCGCCTTGACGGCGTCGGCCATGTCGTAGACGGCCATCTCGATCCGCTCGCGGTCGGTCACCCAGAGCTGTTCGATCACCAGGAGCATCCCCGCAAGGCCGAGTGCTCCTGCAGCCCAGGCCAGATGCTTGCCTTGCTGAGAGAACCGGAGGCGGATCAGGAAGGCGACGGCCAGCAAGGCGAACAGACCGGCCAGAGGCCAGGGATCTTCGGAGAGCCAGGTCATCGGTCGACTCCTTTGTCGGGACGATGCGGTTGCGGTCGAGGCCCGGAGCGGGACGAAACGGCCAGGAGCATCGGGCCGTTACCCGCCGAAGACATGGGGGTTTCGGATCGCGTCGAGACGTGGCCGAAAAGGATCTCCTCCCGACACTTGTAGGATAGGCGCCGAGGGGTGCAAAGACCAGACCCGAGGGCTCGGGAATCTGCCGGAAGG